>JAVEEH010000049.1 GCA_030840545.1 Frankiaceae bacterium
CCCAGGCACCCGCGATGTCGAGCGCTTCGATCTTCACGACGCGCCACCCTAGTGCGGGCGCAGGCGCTCGCTCATGGGAGCAGACGACCCTGGCGACCCTCCCCCTTCGCGACGATCATGACGTTCGCTGCAGCAAACCGCCCAATCCGGCGGCCGAAACTGCGGCGAACGTCATGATCGTCGCGAAGAGGGGGGTTCAGTGGCGGCGAGGCACAGCGGCGGCGCTAGAGATCCGCTCCGGCACCCGACTGAGGCTCGGCTGGGCCGGGTGTTGCGTTGTCCGCCCGGTCCAGCTCCTCCGCGACCCGCAGCAGGTGCACCTGGTGGGCGGCCTCGACGTCCAGCCGGTGTCCGGAGGCCTTGAACGTGACACCGCAGCAGCACTGCCCGATCCAGGGCGAGTTGAGGCCAGGCCGAAGGGCCCGAACCGTGAGCCGATGCGCGTCCACGCAGAGACGATAGGACCGACGACAACCTCTATGTCCGGTTTTTGGAGACTTTCTCAAGCCTCCAGCCATCCCAACTACCCCGCGTGAGACTCCAGTCACATCCGGGTATCCGTTCGGCATGCCTGCCGCCCAGCAGGTCGCCGGCATGGTCGCCGACGACGAGTACTTCCACGTCGTACGCAGATACCTCGCGCTCGGCGACCTGGCGGAATGCGGCGCAGGACCGATCGTCGCGCGGCTCCTCGGGGGCTTCGACCCCGATCACCAGCGCGCCTGTCCCATCTGCGTCGAACATCTCACCCACCCCGGGACGTGAGCAGGCGACGAACCGCCGGCATCACCGGGCGCCGGGTTGCGAATGCGAGCAGACCGGACAGCACCGCCATGACGGCGGACAGCCAATAGCCGGTCCGCACCCATGGCCAGGGGGTGAAGCGGATCGCCGCTGGACCGGGTCCGACGGTGAACCGCAACACACCTTCGGGAGTCGCCTGCGGCCGCTGGCCGCCCAGGTGCCAGCCGGAGTCGAACGGCTCCGGCACCGTGATCGGTCCGGGCGATCCGGCGACCACCGAGTAGGCGGTCGGCGAGCGGCGGGACACCCGTTGTGTGAGGGGATCGGTCGCCGTCACCTGCCAGACGGTGATCGCGGCGGTGTCGAGCACCTTGACCAGACTTTGCTGGCGGTTCAACCAGTCGTATCCCGGCCAGTCCGCAGTCTTCGCCAGCACGACGTAGCCCACGCCCAGCGGCGCCAACCGCGACCCGAACGCGGTCCCGCCCGTGCGCGCGTTCGCCATCTCCTCCACCAGATAGGCGGAACGCCGGGCCGGACTCTCGTCGGCGACGTTCGGCAGCTCCACGTTGTCACCGGAGATCACCGGTCGACGGAAGAAGTCGTTGGCCGGGTTGGCGATCACCCTGGCGTCGGTGAACGGGAACGCGAGATAGAGGTGCCAGGGCAGGAACAGCACAGCGGATTGCGGCCCGCTGCCGACGGCCCGGTCTGCGGCCGCCCAGTCGGCCGGGAGGGTCGAGGTGGACAGATGTCCGTCGAGCCCGTCGAACAAGGTCGGGGTGTAGGCGACAGCGAGAGCTGCCAAGGCGAGGCCCGCCGCCACCCGGACCACCCGGCGACGCAGGTCCCGAGTCAGCACATCGACACCCCAGCCGAAGCCCACGCAAAGACCGAGAGCGACAAGGGCGGCGAACTTCTGCGGCTCGCGCATCGCCTGGAACGCGTGCACGTGCCAGTACATCCACCGGAAGACCGACCCGGCGGGGCCTTGGTCGCCTAGCGCGAGGAGCAGTCCCAGTCCCGCCGCGATCAGCAGCACAACAGCGACCGAACGACCACCGGGTGCTCGTGGACGTCGCAACCGGTCGACGTAACCGACACCGGCCAGGAAAAGCAGCACCACGAGCAGCAGCCACCAACCCGACAACACCGTGCGTGGCTCGTAGGGAACCTCGCGCCAGAACCCGTAGAGCCCGAGCACGTGGACGACCCGGTCGAACGACGACCCGCCCGTCGTGCGGTAGGCGACGAGGTCCACACCCGCAGATGCCGAGATCTGATGACTGCCGACGGCTGGGCCGACCAGGAGATAGAGGCTGGAGGCACCCGCCACCATCGCCGCGATCGCGACGCACGCCAGCGCCCGCACCCGGACACGCACGGCGATCAGCAGCGCCAGGACGAGCACGGCAACGATCCAGGCGTAGTGCGCACTGCAGCCGGCAAGCGCGGCGAACCACAGCCCTGGCACCCAACCCCCGCGCCAGCCGCGATCGGCCCCTTCGAGCAAGGCGACCACCGCATGCGGCAGCAACGCATAGCCGAGCAGGAACGCGATCTGGCCCGCCCCGATCCGGTCGAAGACCATCGGGTTGACGCAGTAGAAGATCGCGGCAGCGAGGCAACCAGCCAACCCGGCACCCCCGTGCCGGCAAAGGCGCGCCGCACCGGTGGCCGCGAGCGGGAAGAGCACGGCGATCGGAAGCCACGTCGACGGTGCGCCGAGGAACCGGTCAACCGCCCCGACGACCACCTGCAACGGCACTCCCGATGCCACGCCTCCATCGAGGCCGTGAGCTGAACGGGAGAGCAGATGTGGGTGCGGCCCGATGACCCAGTCGAGCAGCAGGAGGCGGCCACCCCGCCCGACCCATGGCCAACAAACCGCGATCGAGATGAGCACTCCGACGAGCAACGGCGCGATCTCGTTCCAGGTGCGCCGCCGGAGAACGTGCGCAGTCGTCACCCGGCCGGCGCCCCTTGCCGGTTGAAGCTGTAACGCACGAAGGAGTAGTGCTTCGTCTGACGCTCGCTGCGAGCGAAGACGACGAGGCCGACCTCCGCCATGAGCTCGGTGGCCTCTGCCGTCGACATGATGTCGAAGAAGATCCCGTGGATGCCATGTCTGATCAACCAGGAAGCAGGAATGCCGATCCGCCGCGCGGCGCGGTAGATGCGCCACTGCGGATGCAGCGACACGTTGAGCCGGGCCAACAGACTGCTCGGTGCCGCGGGAAGTACAACGACTCCGGATCCTCCCGGCACCAGCGAGTCGTGGATGTATTGCAGCGCGTCACGGACGGCGTCGCGGCCGGGCACATGTTGGAGGGTCAACAGCGAGATGGCCCACGTATGTCCGGCGACGGGAGGTGCCTGGGAGCTCAGGAACCGCAGGTTCGTCACTCCTCTGCTCTGCGCCTCACTCCGCAGTCGCTCTTGCATGGTGACGGAGAGATCCACACAGGAGACGCGGGCGGCGTGGGGTGCCAAAGCCAGCGAGAGCCGGCCGGTCCCCGACCCGAAGTCGAGGATCTGCGCGAAGTCGGCGTCAGGTGTCAGCTGCATGCACGCCGCGGCGTCTTCGGCGCCGGTCGTATAGAAGCTGGTCAATCGCGGCAGCCCACCACCCAGGCGGTCGCGCGGCCGGGTCAGCACCGCCCAGTAGGGGTCGAGCCGGCCGAGCTCGTTCCAGA
>JAVEEH010000051.1 GCA_030840545.1 Frankiaceae bacterium
GCGACGTTGTCGAGCGCGGACAGATGCGGGAACAGTGCGCCGTCCTGCGGGACCCAGCCGACCGCTCGGCGCTGGGCCGGTGCCGCCGTGACATCGTTTCCGTCGATCATGAGATGCCCGGACGCACGGCTCAGGCCGGCGAGGGCGCGGAGCAACGTCGACTTGCCCGAACCGTTAGGCCCGACGATCGCGATCACGTCGCCGGCGCCGGCGCGGACCGCTGCGCGCAGCCGAAAGTCGGCGCGGGACACGGTCACGTCGGTGTCGAGCATCACGGTCGCAGCCCCCGCCACCGGCCTCGCAGCACGACTAGGACCAGGACGGAGACAGCCAAGAGCAGCACGGACAGGGCAATAGCAGTGTCGGGGCTGCTCTGCAGCGCGACGTAGACGGCGAGCGGCAACGTCTGGGTGTGACCCGGGAGGTTGCCCGCGAAGGTGATGGTGGCGCCGAACTCGCCGAGTGCCCGCGCCCACGCGAGCGCTGCGCCGGCCGCGAGCCCCGGTGCGACCAGGGGCAGAGTGACGCGCCGGAACGTGTGCAGCGGGCCCGCTCCGAGCGTGGACGCGACGTCCTCGTAGCGATGGTCGAGCGATCCCAGCGCGCCCTCGACGGCGAGGACGAGGAAGGGCATCGCGACGAATGCCTCGGCCAGCACCGCGGCCCAGGTGGTGAACGCGATGTGCAGGGGCATGATGCCGCGCCGGCCGAACGCGAACAGGAGCGCGACACCACCGACGACGGGCGGCAGCACGAGCGGGACGGTCACGAGCGCGCGCACGAAGCTCTTGCCGGGAAATTCGCGCCGGGCGAGCAGCCACGCGATGGGCACTCCGGTGATGATCGCGATGGCGAGGGCGCCGAACGAGCACTCGATCGACAGCCGAAGCGCGGTGCGAGCAGCGGGAGTGCTCACCAAGGAGAGCAGGTGCCGCCACGGTGCCCGCACGAGCAACGCGACGAGTGGCAGCCCGAGGAACGCGAGACCGACCACAGCAGCGGTCGCGAGTGTCAGCGGCGGACGCCGGTTCACGGAGGCAGGAAACCGAAGTGCTGCAACACGGATTGCCCCGGCGCCGACAGCACGAATCGAACGAAGGCGCGGCCAGCATTGTCGACTGCTCCGATCTCGTACGACGCGACCGGGCCGCCGGCGAGCGGCACGGCTGTGACCTTGCCCTCGCCGGCCAGCGCGTCGGTCGCATACACGATGCCGGCGTCGGCCTCGCCCAACTCGACCTTGGTCAGGACACTGCGCACCTCGAGCTCGAGTGACTTTGGATGCACGGTGACGTGCGCGGCTGCCAATGCCTGCGCGGCGTACTTGCCCGCCGGCACGGTCGGGTCCGCGAGCACCACGGCAAGCTTCGGGTTGGCGAGGTCGGACAAGGACGTCACCCGGTGCGGGTTGCCGCGCGCCGTGACGATGACGAGCCGGTTGCGGGCGAACACCTGCGCCGGAGCGACGAGGTGCGACGCGACGGTGCTCATCGTTGTCGCGTCGGCTGTCGCGATGACATCGGCGGGGGCGCCGTTGGCGATCTGTGCCACGAGGGCCTGCGAACCCGCGAAGGAGAACGTCGCCTTGCTGCCCTGGTGGGCGAGCGCCTGGTTGATGCCACCGAACGCGTCGGTCAATGACGAGGCGGCGAAGACCGTCGGGAACAGCTCCCGCTGGCCCGGCCCGGGCTCGCTCGATGACGTGCTGCTACACGCGCCGAGGACGACGGTCAGGGCTGCGATCGACGCCCACCGGAGCGGCGCGCCGGGACGGGTCACGGGACCTCCACGGCGACGTTGGTCGCCTTGACCGTGGCGATGGCCCGGTCGCCTTCCTGCAGGTCGAGCTGGTCCACGGCTTCGCGGGTCAGCAGCGAGACGAAGCGGTGCGGTCCCGCCTGCACCTCGACATGGGCGGCGACGTCACCGCGCACGACCCGGGTGACGATGCCGGGGAAGCGGTTGCGGATCGACGACCCTGACGGCGGGGTGCTGTTCGCGGGCGTCGACGATGCGACGGCGAAGGCCGCCAGCTCGCGACCGTCCACGCCGCGATGGCCGGAGCTGTCGGCGGTCGTGGCCAAGCGGCCTCCGTCGGCCCAACGGCGCACGGTGTCAACGCTGACCGCGAGCACCTCGGCCGTCTCGCGCAGTGAATAGATCGGCATCTGCGGCACTGTATCGGCCCGGCACGAGCCGCAACTACGGCCGGTACGGAGCCTAGAGCGTCCGGCATCTGCAATGGCCCGGTTGAGCCCCGGGCGACGCCGCTCGGCCTGCGTGACACAGTGTTCGCCGTGCAGTCCCCGCCGACGCCGGCTCGCCCCGCCGGGCGCGCCCAGGCGACCCGGGCGACGCTGTTGGGCGCCGCCCGCGACGTGTTCGCCGAGTCCGGCTTCGCCCAAGCCAACATCGCCGAGGTCGTCGCCCGGGCCGGTGCGAGCGTGGGCAGTCTCTACCACCATTTCGGCGGCAAGGCGGACCTTTACCTGGCGTTGTTCGAGGACTACCAGTCGCGTCAGGAGACCCGCGCCGCGGCGGCTGTGCGCGAGGCGCGCGCGGCCGGTCAACGCGAACCTGCCGACCTCTTCCTCGCCGGCGCCGGGGCCTATCTGCGCGGCTGCTGGGAGGAACGCGAGCTGGCGCGACTCTTCCTCGCCGGCGGCGGCCCGACCGGCTTCGAGCTCATTGCGCGTCGCCGTTACCGCGAGTGGACGCACGTCAACGCGACATTGCTGCGGGCCGACGAGCAACCGCTCGGCGACACGTTGGTGCTGGTGCTGACGAGCGTCGTCGCGGAGGCCGGCAGCGAAGTTGCCGTGCAGGACACCGCCGACGATGCATCGCGTCTCGCCGACGAAGTCCTCGAGCTGATCTCGCGCATCGCCCAGCCGCGCTGAGTCGAGGACGTCAGCTGTTCAGCGGTTCGATCGCGACAGCAAACAGCTCACCCTGCGCGATCTGCTCGCCGCCGCGCTCGTGTCGGAGCAGCCACTCCTTGACCGGCAGCCCGTAGTAGTAGCCGCCGAGCGTTCCACCGGTGCGCACGATGCGGTGGCACGGGACGATCGGCGCGACGAGGTTCTGTGCGCAGGCACTGCCGGCTGCTCGCACCGCACCCGCGTTGCCGGCTCGCGCGGCAAGCTCGGCGTAGGTGATGACTTCGCCAGCCGGCACTTCGCGCATGACCTTCCACGCTGCCTGCCGAAATGCTCCACCTGGCTGGTCGACGGGCAGCACGTCCATCGCGGCGGCGTCGCCGTCGAAGTAAGCCGTCATCGCTGCCGAGAACATCCCGAGATCGTTGACGAAGCGCAGCGGATCGTCGGTGTGCAGCCGCGCGTACTGGTCCTGTGCATCGGTGAAACCGGCCGCGACGAGCGTGTCGTCGCGGACGAGAAGTGCGAGGTTGCCGACCGGGGTGCGAATCGTGGTGGCGTGCACTGCGTTGGTCATGCTTGCTCCTCCGTCGTGCGATGCCACACATGCATCGCTGCATAGGACCGCCAGGGACGCCATCGTTCGGCGCGGGTCGTTGCGTCGGCGCCGAGCTCACGGCGCAGCACCAGGTCCGTCGCCGGAAAGGCGTCCGGGTCGCCGAGCGCACGCATGGCGACGTAGTCCACCGTCCACGGGCCGATGCCGGGCAGCGCGCCGAGCCGCGCCCGGGTCTCAGCGCGGTCGGCCACCGGGTCGAGCGTCAGACGGCCGGCTGCCACCTCCGTGGCGAGGGCCGCCAACGTCTTGGCGCGGCTTCCGGTCAGCCCGAGGCCGTCGAGGTCGGCACCCGCAACCGCGTCGGCGGTGGGAAAGGCGTGCGTCAGTCGGCCCCGTGGGCTCGGCAGCGGCCGGCCGCAGCGCTGCACCAGTCGGGCAGCGAATGTGCGGGCGGCGCGCACCGACACCTGCTGGCCGAGCACGGCGCGCACCGCGAGCTCGAACCCGTCGACCGCGCCGGGCACCCGCATGCCGGGGTGCCGCGCGACCGATGTGCGCAGCAGCGGGTCGGCTGCGAGCGTCTCGTCGACGGCGACCGGGTCGGCGTCCAAGTCGAGCAATCGCCGACACCGGGCCACGAGACCGGCCACCGCGGCGACGTCGTCGACGTCGATCCTGGCGAGCACATGGCCGGCGTCCGGGACCGCGCGGAGCTCGACGACCGAGCTGCCGACCACCCGCCGGTACGTCGAACCCTCGAGCTCCTCCACCCCGTCGACCGCCCGGCCGCCGAGCCACTGCAGCAGCGGTTCCGCGGCCATCGGGGAGCGGTGTTGCAGTCGGAGAGTCAGGCTGCCGACGGCCTCGCCGCTGCTTGCCGAGCCGCGCCGCAGGTCTCCGGGCACGCAGCCGAACTCTGCCCGCATCACGTCGTTGAACTGACGCACGCTCGAGAAGCCGGCGCTGAACGCCACGGTTGTCAGCGCCAGGTCGGTGTGCTCGATCAGCATGCGCGCCGTTTGCGCACGGCGGGTCCGGGCCAGCGCCAGCGGGCCGACGCCGATCTCCGTGACCAGCACCCGATGCAGATGGCGTTCGCTGACGGCCAGCCGCTGGGCCAGGCCTGGGATGCCCGCGTCGTCGACGACGCCGCTCTCGATGCCCCGCAACGCACGCGCGGCGAGGTCGGCCCGCGCGTCCCAGTCCCGGCTGCCGGGGGCGGCGTCGGGGCGGCATCGCTTGCATGCCCGGAAGCCCGCCGCGGCGGCCGCGGCAGGGCGGGGATAGAAACGGACGTTCTCGCGCTTCGGGGTCTGTGCGGGGCAGCTCGGCCGGCAGTAGATCCCCGTCGTACGGACAGCGGTGACGAACCGCCCGTCGAAGCGGGTGTCCCGCCCCCGGACGGCCCGGTAGCAGCCGTCGAAGTCCTCGTGCACTCCGTCAGCATGGCTCATCCCACCGACGGTCTCTGGCGGTTTTCGGACGGGGCCGCCGAAGGCCGCCCCGGGGGTGTCCGTGGCAGGCTGCGGCCATGCACGAGGAGCTGCTGGCCCGCCGCCACGACTACCCGATCCTCGACCGGTCGACCTACCTCATCAACAACTCCCTCGGCGCGATGCACCGAGGCACCCGGGCGCGGCTGCAGGAGTTCGCCGACCTGTGGGACACGGTCGGCGTCGTCGCGTGGGAGACGTGGTTCCCCGAGATGACGCGGGTGGCGAGCCTGGTCGGCGCGGCGATCGGCGCGCCGCCGGGCACCACCGTGATGCGGCAGAGCGTGGCCGACGCGATCACGGCGGTCGCGTCCTGCTTCGACCTCGGCGGCCACCGCAACCGCATCGTCACGACGGCGGCGGACTGGCCGGGCACGCACTATTTCTGGACGGAGCAGTGTGCGCGTGCGGGTGGGGAGCTGGTCGTCGTCCCCTACGAGGCGGACGGCGTCACCATCGACACGCAGCGCATCGTCGACGCGATCGACGGCCAGACGTTGCTCGTCTCGGTGAGTCTCGTGCAGTTCCGCACGTCGGCTCTGCTCGAGCTCGCACCCGTCGTCGAGGCCGCGCATGCGCGGGGTGCGCTGGTGTTGCTCGATGCCTATCAAGGGGTCGGCACAGTGCCGGTCGACGTCGTCGGTCATGGCGTCGACATGTGTCTCGGCGGTTCGGTGAAGTTCCTCTGCGGCGGTCCGGGCAACGGTTGGCTCTATGTCCGCCCCGACCTGGCCGAGACCCTGCGTCCGGCCGCTGTCGGCTGGATCTCCCACGAGCAACCCTTCACGTTCGACTGGGGCGCCATCCGCTATGCCCCCGGGGTGCAGCGCTTCGCCGGCGGCACGCCCAACGTGCCCGCCGCTTACGCCGCCGCGCCCGGCTATGAGGCTGTCATCGACATCGGGATCGACCGCATCCGCGAGCGTTCGATGTCGCTCACCCAACCGCTGGTCGAAGGAGCGCTGGAACGAGGATTCGCGGTGCGGTCGCCGTTGGACCCCGAACGCCGCGGCGGTCACGTGACCATCGACCTCCCTGATGCGGAGCGGGTGCACCACGAGCTCATCGCCCGGCGGTTCGTCGTCGACCACCGGCCCGGCGGCGGCATCCGGGTGGCCCCGCACTTCTACAACAGCGCGGACGAGTGCACCGCCGTGCTCGAGGAGATGGAGCAGATCCGAGCAGGTGGCTGACTCGGCGATGCCGCACCATGGAGAGGTGAGCACCGCCGACGTCGCGCGCCCCAGGCGCGGGCGCCAGACGCTGTCCGACATGGCCCGGTCGCTGGGGCTCATGGCGGTCGTCATCGCCGCCCTGCTGTTTCTCGGCCCCGCTCGCGCGCTGATCTTCCCGGGTGCCGACCACCGGGCTCCGGTCGACTACAGCCACCAGGTGGCCGGCTTCACCACGGTCAGCGGCGTCCGAGCCGCCGCGCCGTCGTCGCTGCCGGCGAGCTGGACGGCCAACGCGGCTCAGCTCAGCAGCTCACCCCGACTCGGGGAGACCCTCCACATCGGCTGGGCCACTCCGGGCAGCCGGTTCGCCGGGGTCGACGAGTCGACGGGCGATCCGGCTCTGCTGGTCCGTTCGGTGCTGGGCCGTCGCGGCGCGACCGTCGTTGGCGAGCGCCTGATCGCGGGGGCGTTCTGGGATGTTCGGCAGTCCTACCGGGGCGAGCGTGCCTTCACCCGCAGCTTCGGCGCCGTGCTGGTCGTGGTCACCGGCAACGCGACCGACCAGCAGCTCGTGCTGCTCGCCGCATCACTGGCCTGAGCCATCCGACGTCTCCTGGGGTGCCGCGGCGTCGAGCCGCGCCCGGGCTCCGTCGAGCCAGTCCTGGCAGATCTTGGCGAGCTGCTCGCCGCGTTCCCACAGCTGCAGCGACTCCTCGAGGGTGACGCCGCCTGCCTCGAGACGTCGTACGACGTCGACGAGCTCGTCACGGGCCTGCTCATAGCTCGGGCGTTCGCCCTCAGGCGCCGGTGCTGTCACGACGCGATCACCTGCAGCGGGACCTCGCCGGCAGCCACCCGGCCGGAGAGCCGTTCGCCGATGACGACCTCGGCCGGGTCGCGGACGGCGGAGCCGTCGGCGCGTTGCAGGATCGCGTAGCCGCGATCGAGCGTGCCCTGCGGAGACATCGCGGTGATCCGGGCCCCTAGTCCGGCAACCTCTGTGACTGCTTCGCCGATGCAGGCGAGCGTTGCGCGCCGGCCGCGCTCGCGGACGGTGGCGATGTCGGCTGACCAGCGCGTGAGCAACCCGTGTGGGTCGGCAAGAGCAGGTCGGCTGCGGAGGCTGTCGACGCGCTGGCGCTCGGCGTCGAGCCGGCCGCTGACACAACGGTGCGCACGTGCGCGCATCGCGTGGACGCGTTGGTGCTCCTCGGTGACGTCCGGCACGACGAGCTTGGCCGCGTCGGTGGGCGTGGAGGCGCGACGGTCGGCGGCGTGGTCGACGAGCGGGACGTCGGTCTCGTGCCCGACGGCGGTGACGACAGGGGTCTGCGATGCGATCACTGCCCGCACGAGTGCTTCGTCGGAGAACGGCAGCAGATCCTCGACCGATCCGCCGCCGCGGGCGATGACGATGACGTCGACATCGGGGTCGGTGTCGAGCCGATGAAGGGCGGCGACCACTTCGGAGACGGCGTAAGGGCCTTGCACTGCGACGTTCTCGATCCGGAACGTGACCGCCGGCCAGCGTCGAGTCGCGTTCTCGACCACGTCCCGTTCGGCGGCACTCGCGCGGCCGGTGACCAGGCCGACGGTGCGTGGCAAGAACGGAAGCGCCCGCTTGCGCTCGGGTGCGAACAAGCCCTCGGCGGCGAGTGTCTGGCGGAGCTGCTCGAGCCGCGCGAGCAGCGCGCCGACCCCGACCGGGCGGATGTCGAACGCCGTCAGCGACAACGTCCCGCGTTGCGGGCGAAACTCGGGTTTGGCCCAGACGACGACACGGCTGCCCTCGGCGAGCGGTGGCTTCACGGCGTCGACGAGTGCGCGGGCACAGGCGACCTGCAGCGACATCTCGGCGGCGGGGTCACGCAGCACAAGGAAGCACGTCGCCTGGCCCGGTCGGCGGGTGAGCTGGGTGATCTGGCCCTCGACCCAGATCCGGCCGAGCCGACCGACCCAGTCCCCGATCGCTCGGGCGACGGTGCGGACCGGCAGCGGTTGTTCCGGCGAGGACTCCAACGGCACGCGCTCACCCTAGTGAGCCCGCGCGGGTCGACAGCGCTAGTGGCGGACCCGGCCGTTGTCGGAGCCGCCGCCGTCGGCCGGGTAGGCCGCGGGGGTGGTCGCGTCGGCGGAGACCTTGGCGATGCGGTTGTCCAGCAACGTGATCACGGGCAGCCGATGGGCGTGGGCCTGCTCCCACTCGCGCAACGTGACGAGCTGCTCGACCGACAGGGACCGCAGTCGCGCGCGCAACGAGCCGAGCGACACGTTGTCGAAGTCGACGATCGGCAGGTCGTCTCGCGAGGTCGGTTCACTGATCTCGAGCTGCTCGGTGATCTGCTCGACCTGCTCGACAACGGCGCCCGGGGCGCCCATCTCGACAGCGGCGGCGGCGGGCGCGGGGTGCGGCTCTGCGGCCGGCTTGGCCGTCGGCTGTGACCGGGCGGAGGCGGCCGGCCGCGCCGGGGCAGCGGGCCGCGCCGGACGAATCGAAGCGGTCGGCGTGGTCGCTTCCTTTGCTGCTGAGGCGATGCGCACCGCTTCCTCGTCGGCGCCGTCGTCGAGGACCGGCTGGGGGAGGAAGCGCCCGATCGGCGTGTGCGCGGCGATCTGCAACACCTCGCCGCCGCGTCGGACGGCCAGCGCACGGATGCCGCGAGTGCGCTGCCATGCCTGCAGCCCGACGGTGAGCGCAAGCAGCGGCACGCGGCTCATCTCGCGGGTCACCAGAGCGAGCGCGCCACTCGCCAGCCCGGGCGGGTGGAAGGCGCGATTGGCACGGTCGTCGCCGTTGTCTACCGAGGTCATGCAGGGCCTCCGAAAAGCGGTCGCTGGATCGAGATGTGCGTGCCCGCCCAACGGTTCCGGCTAACCGTTCGACGTACCATCGGCAGGTGACGCTCCCCGCAGACGGGCCGGCCCGCCGGGTCCTGCTCGCCAACCCCCGAGGCTACTGTGCGGGCGTCGACCGGGCCGTTCAGACGGTCGAGCTGGCGCTGGAGCGCTACGGCGCCCCCGTCTACGTGCGCAAGCAGATCGTGCACAACTCGCACGTCGTCCGGCGCCTCGAGGCGCTCGGCGCGGTCTTCGTCGACGAGACCGACGAGGCTCCCGAGGACGCTGTGATCGTGTTCTCCGCCCATGGTGTCGCGCCGGTCGTGCATGAGGAGGCGGCCCGGCGCAAGCTGCGCACGATCGACGCGACCTGTCCGTTGGTGACCAAGGTGCACGCCGAGGCGCGCCGGTTCGATCGCGAGGACTACGACATCCTTCTGATCGGTCACGAAGGGCACGAAGAAGTGATCGGTACGACGGGCGAGGCGCCCGAGCGGGTGCATCTCGTCGACGGTCCTGCCGCCGTCGACGCCATCGAGGTGCGCGACGCGGCAAAGGTCGTCTGGCTGTCCCAGACGACGTTGTCGGTGGACGAGACGCAGGAGACGGTCGCCGCGCTCCGGCGGCGCTTTCCGTTGCTGCTCGATCCACCGAGCGACGACATCTGTTATGCCACCCAGAACCGCCAGATCGCCGTGAAGGACATCGCTGCCGCGTCGGAGCTCGTGCTCGTCGTCGGGTCGGCCAACTCGTCCAACTCCGTGCGGCTGGTCGAGGTCGCGATCGACGCGGGTGCGGATGCCGCCTATCTCGTCGACGACGTGAGCCACATCGAGCCGGCTTGGCTCGACGGCGTCACCACGGTGGGTGTCACCAGCGGTGCGTCAGTGCCCGAGTCACTGGTCGGCGACGTGCTCGCGTGGCTGGCGGACCGCGGCTATGGCGACGTCGACGAGGTGACGTCCGCCGAGGAGCACCTGACCTTCGCGTTGCCGCACGAGCTGCGGCGCGATCTCCGCGTCACGCCCGTCTGACGACCTCTCCGACGCCGACTTGTCAGACCCACCGCACGCTATGACGTGCTCAGCGTCTGACAAGTCGCGGGGGAAACGCGGTCAGCTGATCGCGCGGTTGCTCTTCGGCGCAACCTCTGCGATGAGGCCGTAGTCGTCCGGGCGGTCGAGCTCGATCTCCACTGCCGGCAACGCGATGATGGCGCGATCCGCCTCGGCCGAGGCGACCAGCTCGGTCGCCGCGATCGGCCGGATCGCCTCCTCGATCGGCTGGGGTGCGACGAGGTCGTCGTCGACGACCTTGAGGTCCTTGAGCTTGCGGGCCTGAGGCAGCACCCGGCTCTCGAGCGACGCGACGGTCTCGTTGTAGGCGCCGACCGCGCTGCCCAGTCGGGTGCCGAGGGTCTGCACCTTGGCGCCGAGCTTGCTGATCCGCTGATAGAGCTCACGACCGAGGTCGAAGACCTCACGCGCGTTGTCGGCCAGCGCGTCCTGCTGCCAGGCGTAGGCGCAGGTGCGCAGCACGGAGATGAGTGTCGTCGGCGTCGCGATGTGCACCCGCTTGGCGAACGCGTCGTCGATGATCGCCGGGTCGCGCTCGAGCGCCGCGGCCAGGAACGGGTCACCCGGCACGAACAGCACGACGAACTCGGGCGCGGGAGAGAACTGTGACCAGTAGGACTTGGCGGCGAGCTGGTCGACGTGGTTGCGCAGGTGTTTGGCGTGTGCGGCCAGCCGCTCGTCGCGGACGCCGTCGTCGGTGGCGTCATGTGCCTCGAGGTAGGCCGCCAGCGTCACCTTGGAGTCGACGACGATGCTCTTGCCGCCGACCAGTTTGACGACCATGTCGGGCCGCAGCATGCCGTCGGACGTCGAGACGCTCGACTGCTCGGTGAAGTCGCAGCGGTCGGTCATGCCGGCGTGCTCGACACAGCGCTTGAGCTGCAGCTCACCCCAGCGTCCGCGTGCCTGTGGCTTGCGCAGTGCACTCACCAGCGACGCCGTCTCGTGCTTGAGGTCTTCGCCGGTCCGGCGGACGAACTCGATCTGGTCCTTCAGCGCGGCGTGCGCACCGGCACGGGTCTTCTCGATCTCGCGCATCTGCCGCTCGACCTTGTCCAGCGTCTCGGTGAGCGGCGCGCCGGCCTGCTTGAACCGGGCGTCGGCGAGGTCGAGGAACTGGGCGTTGCTCTTCTGCAGGGCGTCCTGGGACAGCCGGGCGAACGTGCTCTCGAGCTGTTGCTCGGCCTTCTCCAGCTGGGCGAGCCGGCCCGCAGCTTCGGCTGCCGTTGCCTCAGCGGTGCGCAGATCGGCCGTGAGACCGTCGCGCTCGGCCCGCAGGCCGGTTGCCTCCGCACGAGCGGCCTCGCGCTCGGCCAGCGTGCCGGCGCTCCGGGCGCGGGCGAGCGCCCAGCCGGCGGCAAAGCCCGCGGCGAGCGTGACGAGAGCGATGATCACAGCGGCAACGTCCATGCTCAGCATCGTGACGCGAGGGTCGGACATTTTCGTCGTACGACGCGCCCGCCGCTCCCGTTGATCATGAGCGGCCGGGCCAGACCGCCGGCGCGTCCGCGACAATGGGTGCATGGGGTTGTCGATCGGGATCGTCGGGCTGCCGAACGTCGGCAAGTCCACGCTGTTCAACGCGCTGACGCAGAACGACGTCCTAGCGGCCAACTACCCGTTCGCGACCATCGACCCCAACGTGGGCATCGTCAACGTGCCGGACCGCCGCCTCGACGTGCTGTCGGAGATGTTCGCGAGCGCCAAGACGGTGCCGGCAACGGTCACCTTCGTCGATATCGCGGGCATCGTCCGGGGCGCCAGCGAGGGCCAGGGGCTGGGCAACAAGTTCCTCTCCCACATCCGTGAAGCCGATGCGATCTGTCAGGTCGTGCGGGTGTTCGCCGACCCCGACGTGACGCACGTCGACGGGCGGGTCGATCCCGCCGACGACATCGCGACGGTCAACACCGAACTCGTCCTCGCCGACCTTCAGACGATCGACGCCAGACTGACGAGACTCGAACGAGACGCGCGCATGCGGCCGGACAAGCGGGCCGAGCTCGACGCCGTGCAGACGGCGCGCGCCGTGTTGGACGCGGGGCGCCCGATCAGCAGCGATCCGTCGCTTGATCGTGCGGCGTTGCGCGAGTCGTTCCTGCTGACGGACAAGGCCTTCATCTATGTGTTCAACCTCGACGACACCGCGCTCGGCGATGACAGCCTGCGCGCCAAGTTGACCGATCTCGTCGCTCCGGCGCCGGCGGTCTTCGTCAGCGCGAAGCTCGAGTCGGAGCTGATCGGGCTCGACGGGGACGACGCGGCGGAGCTGCTCGGTGAGTACGGGCAGCAGGAGTCGGGCCTCGCCATCCTTGCTCGCGTCGGCTTCGAGACGCTGGGTCTGCAGACCTACCTGACGGCGGGTCCCAAGGAGTCCCGGGCGTGGACGATCCCGCGGGGTGCCACTGCGCCGCAGGCCGCCGGTGTGATCCACACCGACTTCGAGCGCGGGTTCATCAAGGCCGAGATCGTCTCCTACGACGACCTGGTGGCGGCGGGCTCGATGATCGCGGCCAAGGCGGCAGGCAAGGTGCGGATCGAAGGCAAGGACTACGTCATGCAGGACGGCGACGTCGTCGAGTTCCGCTTCAACGTCTAGCGCGGCGGTCGGAGTGGACGACGAAGACGCGGAGACGGTCCGCGAGCGCTCGTTGTCGGTGCTGACCTCCAGCTGGCGCGAGGCGGACGGCTTCTGCCCGCCCAACCCGACGGTCTATCCGCACCAGTGGCTGTGGGACTCGTGCTTCCACGCCATCGCCTGGGCTGCGCACGGGGATCCACGCGGGGCGCGGGAGCTGGACTCGTGCCTGCACGGGCAGCTGGCCAACGGTTTCGTGCCGCACATGCGCTACTTCGGGCGGACCGTGAGCCGCGGACCGCTGCCCGACCGGTCCTCGTTCACCCAGCCACCGATCTATGCGCATGCGGCCCGGGTGCTGACCCGGGCGGGGATCGACCTGCCGACCGGCCTGCCCATGTCGATCGGCCGGGCACTCGACTGGCTCTGGATGCACCGGCGCACCGACGACGGGCTCGTCTACATCGTGCACCCGTGGGAGTCCGGCTCCGATGACTCACCACGGTGGGACAGCTGGGTCAGCCTCGACAGCTACGACAAGCGGCGCTTCGGGCGATACGACCGTCGCCTCGTCGCAGCCGCGGACTTCGACGACCTCGGTGCCGCCGTCTGGTCGCGCAGCTTCGTCGTCGCTCCCGCGGCGTTCAACGCGTTCGTCGCGCACGCGTTCGCCGAGTTCGCCGGGCTGACCGGTGATGCGTCGTGGGACGACCGTGCGAGGCAGCTGTCGGCGGCCATCGACACGCTTCTCTGGGACGAGACAGAAGGCCTCTGGAGCGACCTGCCGATCGTCGGCGACGGGGCCAGCGCTCGCCGACCGACGCTCGATGGAGCGCTCGGTGCACTCGTCACCACCGATGAGACGAGGGCCCGGCGCGCGCTCGACCAGCTGCTGGACCCGTCGAGGTTCGGCGCACCGTTCGGGCTCGCGTTCGTCCCGCCCACCGACGCCCGCTACGACGCCGACGCCTACTGGCGCGGACCGGCGTGGCCGCAGCTGAACTACATGATGTGGCTGGCTGCTCGCCGATGGGAGCGGGATGACGTGACCGCGGCGATCGCGACCTGCAGCCGGCGGGCGGCGCTGCGTTCCGGCTTCGCCGAGTACTGGAACCCCGAGACCGGCACCGGCCTCGGCGCGATCCCGCAGGGCTGGGCCGCTCTCGCCGCAGCGTTCACCTAGGTCTGGTTCACTGCCGCCGGTCGCGGGAGGCGTGTCCGGCTCGTCCCTGATCCTGCCCGTCTGGCGAGAAAATCGGCGTGTCGTAGTCAATTTTGGCTACACCGCATGCATGGACTGGCCGATCGTTGGGGAATCCACCCTTCAAGGTGAAGGCTCGTCAGAGGTGGTCGGAATGTTCAGTTGCCCAAAGTGCGGTGACAGCATCCCCACACGCGTCCTCGCGGACTCCGTCACCCTTCTGGTCGTCGGCGAGTGCCAGAGCCATGGCGTCCTCGAAGTCAGCCGTGTCTACCTCGGTGAGCTGCCCGAGCCCTACCCCGCGGCCGGCCCGATGGCAGCCGAGCAGGACGCCGCCGAGTCCGTGAACGCCCACGCCTACAAGCCCGGAGCCTGCTGCGGCCGACGGCTCGGCGAGCACGGCTGGTGCCACCTCCCGGTGGACCACCAGGAGCCACACGCCGCCTGAGCGCCCTTCGTCCGCGTATCTTGCGTCGCATGCGTCTGCGACTCCCGATTGTCACCAGCCTCACCGCCCTCGGCTGCCTCCTCAGCGCATCGCCCGCCGGCGCCATCACCAACGGTGCGGCCGACGGCAACCGGCATCCCGAGGTTGGTGCCCTCATCGCCGACCAGGTCTACTCCGACGGCACGTGGGCCTACTGCAGCGGCACGCTCGTCTCCCCGACGGTCTTCGTGACCGCCGCACACTGCGGTGACCCCGGGCAGACGACGGCGCGGGTCTCGTTCGACGCCCGGTACGTCGCCGGAAAGTCCAAGCTCTACGTCGGGCGCTACATCGCCGACCCGAACTACCGGAACGCGCAGGCCGACCCGCACGACATCGCCGTGGTGGTGTTCGGCCACTCGGTCACCGGCATCGCCCCGGCGCGGCTGCCGGCGGCGGGGCTGCTCGACCAGATGAAGAGCAGCGGTTCGTTGCAGACCTCGACGTTCACGCCGGTCGGCTATGGGTCCCTCGCCCCCACCAATGGACCTGGCGGCAAGACCTACACCTACACCGACACGCGCAACTTCGCGACGGGGTCGTTCAACAGCCTGACGGATGCGTGGCTGAAGCTGTCCCAGAACGCCTCGACCGGCAATGGCGGCACCTGCTACGGCGACTCCGGTGGGGCCGATTTCCTCGGCGGCGCAACGTCCGACCTGCTCGTCGCCACCACCATCACCGGCGACACCGCCTGCCGGTCGACCAACGTCGACTACCGCCTCGACACCCCGGCGGCGCGGGAGTTCATGTCCCACTACCTGACGCTGCCCTGACCGGTCTCATCGTCGTTGCAGCCGCCATCGTCACCGGCGATCCACCGGCGCTGCTCGCCGCCCGGCGGGCCGGGCCGGCGGAGCTGGCCGGCCGCTGGGAGCTGCCGGGCGGCAAAGTCGAGTCCGGCGAGTCCGAGACGCAGGCGCTCGTGCGCGAGATCCGCGAGGAGCTCGGCGTCACCGTGCGGGTCGGGCCACGCGCCGCCGCCGACGTGGCGACGGTCGGAGGCACCGGCACGCTGCGCACCTACTGGGCACACCTCGACGACGGCCGGCCGCAACCGCTGGAGCACGCCGAGCTGCGCTGGCTGACCGTCGACGAGCTCCACGCCGTCGACTGGCTCCCCGCCGACGTACCGGTCGTGGCCGCGATCGCCCGACGGATGTGAACGGGCCATCGACGCGCCGCCGCCCCGTGCCTCGTAATCTCGTCAGGTGACCTCCAACGACCGTCGGCTCCTGCTCGTGCACGCGCATCCGGACGACGAGACGATCGCCACCGGCGCGACGATGGCGAAGTACGCCGCGGAAGGCGCGCACGTCACGCTCGTCACCTGCACGCTCGGCGAGGAGGGCGAGGTCCTCGTCCCCGATCTCGTGCATCTCGCTGCGGACAAGGACGACGCTCTCGGGACGCATCGGATCGACGAGCTGGCCGAGGCGATGAAAGCACTCGGCGTCACCGACCACCGCTTCCTCGGCGGCGCGGGTCGCTGGCGTGACTCCGGGATGATGGGCGAGCCGACCAACGAGCGTCCGGACTGCTTCTGGCAGGCCGATCTCCAGGTCGCCGTCGGGGAGCTGGTCCGGATCGTCCGCGAGGTCCGTCCGCAGGTCGTCATCACCTACAACGAGATCGGCGGCTACGGGCACCCCGACCACATCCAGGCTCATCGGGTGGCCGTCGCGGCGTTCGACGCGGCCGGCGACCCGGGGCGGTTCCCGGACGCGGGTGAGCCGTGGCAGCCTTCGAAGCTCTATTACGCAGCGCTGCCGATGTCGTTCCTGCGAATGGCGTTCGAGGCGTTGCAGGCGATGGGGGAGGAAGCGCCGTTCGGCGCCAGCTCACCGGAAGAGCTCCAGCTGGGGGACCCGGACGAGACCGTCACCACACGCATCGACGCCAGGGACTTCCTCGAGGCGAAGACTGATGCGATGCGGGCGCACCGCACGCAGATCCAGGTGGACGGGCCTTTCTTCGCGCTGTCCAACGACATCGGCCAGCGTGCTTTCGGCCTGGAGCACTACCGGCTGATCCAGGGGACGCCGCCGGCGGCAGGCGAGGTCGAGGACGACCTGTTCGCGGGTGTCTGAGGGGCGCTGCGCCGAACGGGTGAATCCGTCACCGTGCGTAGCCATGCGCGGTAGTCGGTGCCAAACTGCGGGTACAGCACGCGTCGAACATCTCTTCGGCAGTGTCAGCCGGTGACTTGAGCCAACCGACGAAATTTCTTTTCGGAGGCTTCCCCGGCGACCTGCCTGGGCCGAGGGAGTCAGCAGCTCATGAACCGCAAGGACGCGACCATCGAGGCACCATTCCCGCTGCTGGCTGCCGCTGCTGACCGGGTCATCGGCATGTCCGGTGCCGACGTCGGCCGCAACCGCGAGGAGATGCGCCGCAAGCGGCTGTGGCGGGTCGCGGCCTACATCGGGATCCCGGCGGTGCTGCTGTGGTGGCGGATCGGCGTGGGGCACCCCGTCAACCTGCTGCAGATGCCGCACATCGACTGGCTCGTCGTCATGCCGGTGTTCCTCATCGCGATCCTCGGCGCGGCGATGGTGCTGCCCTACGTCTATGCCGGGCGCTCGCCGCACGTCCTCTACCGGCCGGAGCAGATCGACGTCCGGCTGTCCGACGTGGTCGGGATCGAGACGGTGAAGGAAGAGGTCATCCGCTCGATCAACCTCTTCCTCGCCCACCGCACGTTCTCCGCGTCGATGGGTGGGACTCCGCGCCGGGGCCTGCTGTTCGAAGGGGCCCCCGGCACCGGCAAGACCTACACCGCCAAGGCCATGGCCGCCGAGGCCGGCGTGCCGTTCATGTTCGTGTCGGGCACGTCGTTCCAGTCGATGTTCTACGGCGCGACCGCCCGCAAGATCCGCTCGTTCTTCAAGGCGCTGCGGAAGGCCGCCCTCGCCGAGGGCGGCGCGATCGGGTTCATCGAGGAGATCGACGCGATCGGCGCGACCCGACGCGGCATGCCGATGACCGCCGCTCCCGACATCGCGCGTTCGGTGCAGTGCTGCGGAGCCGTCACGACACTTCCCGCCGGCTTCCTGACCATCCCGCAAGCTGCCGCAGCGGTCACCAACGCCTTCGGCAGCGGCGAGGGTGTGAGTGGTGTCGTCAATGAGCTGCTCGTGCAGATGCAGTCCTTCGACGAGCCGACCGGCTGGCAGAAGACGCGCGGCAAGCTGATCGACGCGATCAACCTGCTGCTGCCGCCGGACCGTCAGCTGCACAAGCCGACGCCTCCGCACGCCAACGTGCTCGTCATCGCCGCCACCAACCGCGCCGACTCGCTCGACCCGGCGTTGCTGCGTCCGGGCCGGTTCGACCGGGCGCTGACGTTCGAAAGGCCCGACCAGCGCGGCCGGCGTGCCCTCGTCGACCACTTCCTCGCCCGCAAGTCTCACCACGACGAGCTGGCCGACGACGAGCATCGCGACGCGCTCGCCGGCGTCACCCACTCCTACACACCGGTGATGATCGAGCAGCTGCTGGACGAGGCGCTCGTCAACGCGGTGCGCCGCGGTGACGTGAAGATGACATGGAAGGACATCGAGCAGGCGCGTCTGACGACGACCGTCGGTCTCGGTCAGCCGATCGGCTACACGGCGCACGAGAAGCGGCTCATCGCGACGCACGAAGCCGGCCACGCAACGGCAGCGCACCTCGTTGCCCCGACGCGGCGGCTGGAGGTGCTGTCGATCATCAAGCGCCGAGAGGCGCTGGGCATGTTGGCCCATGGCGACGCCGAAGAGGTCTACACGCGTTCGCGCACCGAGATGTTGCAGCTGATCCAGATCGCGCTCGCTGGTCAGTGCGCCGAGGAGATG
>JAVEEH010000063.1 GCA_030840545.1 Frankiaceae bacterium
GGGCGGCCTCGAACGTCATGCCGGCCGCGCGCAGCCGGTCGATGAGCGCCGTCCCCATCGCCGTTGCCGGCGTGAGCACACCGGCTCGCGGCGGCAGCCGATCGGCGTCCCGCGCCAGGCACAGCGCGGACTCGCCGAACATCACCGCGGTTGCCGCATAGCCGGGATCACCCTGCGCAGCGACCTTGGCGACATACCTCGCCCCGGTGGACGTCTTCGTGTGGATCTCCACCGTGAAGAACCCGGCGTTGCGCCGCTTCTCCGACGGCCCCTCGCCCGGCTTGGGCAACACCCGCCCGAGAGCGTTGCGGGTCGGTCCGAAGGTCATGCCGCCCATGGCGGCCGCGAGCCCCGCGGTCAACGCCGTTGCTTTGGCCAGCCCGACCGGGCCGTCCCCCATGCCCATGACCTCGCGATAGCGGAATCGGCGGCCATAGTCCCAGTCCTGCAAGGCGTTGCTTCGTCGTACGACGCGCGTGTTGACCCCGGCCATGACGAACGGCGCGAACCACTGGCCGATCTCGCTGTCGTGGGCGACCACCCGCAGGTCCCCCTCGGGCCCCAGATCTGGCTCCTTGTCGCGCTGCGGGCTCAGCGCGTAGGGGTCGGTCATGAGGCGGCGGCCAACGACGTCGTGCCTGATGTCCTCGAGCTGCGTCTGCATCGAGGCGATCGTGCCGCCGGAGATGCCGCCCTTCAGGCCGGTGACGACGAACGTCGTCTCTTCCATCTCCCCGGCACCGTCGGCGGCGATCCGCTCGTGCAGCAGCAGCACCCCGAGGTCGGACGGGATCGAGTCGAAGCCGGCACTGTGCACGATCCGCGCCCCGGAGGCGCGGGCCGCGCCGTCGAAGTCGTCGATGGTGCGGCGCATGAACAGCAGCTCGCCGGTCAGGTCCGCGTAGTGCGTGCCGGCCGCGGCGCAGGCCGCGACCAGAGGCAGGCCATGGCGCGCGTACGGCCCGACCGTCGTGGCGATCGTCGTGGCCTGCCCGGCCAGCTCGTCGAGCGCACCGCGGTCGGCGGAGTCGGCGACGAGCAGCGGCCAGCCGAGCGCCCGTCCACCGAGACGGTTGCGCACTTCCTCGAGCCGGGGCAGCGACCGCCCGGCCAGGCCGATCCGGACGTCGTCCGGGGCGGTCCTGGCGAGGTAGGCCGCGGTGAGCTTGCCGACGAAGCCGGTGGCGCCGTAGACGACGACGTCCAGTTTGTCCTGTGTCACCAGGCCACGGTACGACGCGGCAGTCGGCGCTTCGTCGTCAGCCGCTCTTGTCCAGCCCGAGGGCGCGCTTCAGGCCGCGCCGGCCCTTGTCGACGGCCGCCACGGCGGGCGCGGCGACGGCGGCAACGGGAGCGAGGGCCAGGTTGGCCGGCGGGGTATCCGGGAGCTCGGGATAGGGGTGGATCGGAGCAGCGGCCTTGGCCTGCTCCAGCACGTCCCCGAGCTCGGCGAGCGCCTTGCGGCCCATCGCGCTGCGCACCTCGGGGAACATGTCCTGCTCCTCCTCCTCCACGTGATGGCGCACGCTCTCGATGAGCACCGTGACCTTCGCGTGGAAGCGCTCGTGCTCGGCCGGGAGGTCCTCGAGCTCGCTGAGCGTCCACTTGACGATGTGGTGCTCCTCGAGACCCTCGAGCACCGCGTCCTCGATGTCGTCGGCCGCTTCGCGCACGGCGGGGTAGAAGTGCTGTTCCTCGATCGCGGCGTGCTTTGCGAGCTTCTCGATGATCTGGTCGACGATCTTGCGCTTGGTCACATAGGCCGAGTCGCCGAGCTTCTCGTACTGCTTGAACAGGCGCTCGACCTCTTTGTGATCGTTCTTGAGCAGCACAATCGCGTCGGGCATGCCGGGCTCCATTCCAGACGAACGGCAGATGTCCCCTGGTTATGCGCGCGAACGCGGCATGTCACACCACCCGACCGAGATCAGCTCAGCAGGTGGCATACCAGAGGTCGTGGGCGCTCAGGGAGGTCGCGTCGACCGCCGCCTGCGGCCACTCGTGATCCGGCCAGATCTCGCCGAGCCGATCGGGCTGCAGCCCGAGAACCGGCGCATCCATGTGGGCGACGTTGACCTGCTCGACCGTCGTGCCGGTCAGCCGCTCGATTTCGTCGACGAGGTCGTGGTGGCCGGTCGTCGCGATCACGAGAGGACCAGGGACCCAGACGAGAGCGAGCACGACGGAGGTGTGCAGCAGCCGCACCCAGTCGTCGCCGGATGCCTGGTCCCACTCGCAGCGGACATCGCCGAGCGGTCCCTCGCTGGGGACGGCGGCCACGACCTGCTCAACCGGCCACGCACCTCGCGCGTGAGCCCGGACGAATGCGTCGGTCACGTCCTGCACGGTGCACCTCCGGTGTCGCCCGCGAGTATCTCCCCCCGTCCGCACCGTGGCGGACCCAGCACAGCCCGCACCTCGGATCTCTGGCATCGTCGGCCCGGTGTCCGACCGATACCGACCGCTCGAGCGCGCCGAGCTCAGCGAGTTCTGCGCCGGGCTCGACGACGCCGAGACGCTGCAGCAGCGGCTCGCCGACAACATCGACGCGGGCACGGTGCGGCCGCAGTGGTGCTGGACGGCGTACGACGGCGCTCGGCCGGTCGCCCGGCACCACTGGTGGGGACCGCGGGGGGCCGACTCGCCGCTGGTGTTCGTCCCTCTCGACAGCACTGACCTCGATGCAGCGGTCGGACTGCTCCGGCATGCGACCGACCGCCTGCAGGTCGACGAGGCCTGGTCGGAGATCACCCTCCCGGTCGAGCTCGACGGCGACCCGTGGACGGTGAAGGCAACGGCTGTCGCCCTGCTCGAAGGCGGCGGCTTCCGCTTCCAGGTCGACCGGGTGCGCATCGAGTGGCGCGCCGACGACGGCGTGCCGCCGGTCGGCGACCGACTCACCTTCCGCCCAGCCGCCGACTATGACGAAGCGGATCTCGTCGAGCTGTTCGCGCGCGTCGCCGACGGCTCGCTCGACCACTCGATGCACGAAGGTCGCGAAACGCTGAGTGACGTCGACGAAGCCCGCAAGCGACTGCACTTCCTCCAGCACTATCCCGGCGTCGACGACAACTTCGTCGTCGGGCTCGACAGTGCCGGTGCTGCGGTGGGCTACGTCGCTCCGGGGCGCGCCAACACCTCCGGCGTCATCGCCGAGATCGGTGTCGCCGAGGCGCATCGCGGCAACGGTTACGTCCACGATCTGCTCGCCTACGGGACCCGGGTGCTCGCCGACGCCGGCCTGCTTCGCGTCGTCGCCGACACCGACTGCGGCAACACACCGATGCGCGCGGCCTTTACCCGGGCCGGATATCGGGTGTTCGCCCGCCGGTGGGACTGGGGTTGGCGGCGCGGCATCACGTCGGACTAGCGGCAGGGTCAGAGCCGGTCGGCGATGCGGCGGAGGAGCTTCCTGGTGCGGCGGCGCAGCGCCGACCGACGGCCGACCGCTTCGGCGCGAGGACTCGCGCGCTTTCGCGAGGCGGGCGGCCGGGCCGGCACCCGGGCAGGTGGCTTGTGGTCGCGCAGCCGCACCGGCTCGGGGGCGACCACGGGGACGACCGGTCCGGTGCCGCGCAGGCTTCGCATCGGCTCGTAGACAGCGGGGTCACGCGGGGCACCTGCCTCGCGGGCGGCGACCAGGTCGGCCCACACCGGTGACGCGACGACCTTTTCCGGATCGGCTGATGAGGTGCGCTGCAAGACCTCGGTGGGCACGGCCTGCGGGTCCGGCGCGGTGAACTCCGCGAGGAGGCCGTCGTACGCCGAGCGCAGCGTCGTGTCGGCCGCGTTTGCGCCGAGGACCAGCAGCATCCCGGTGGGACTGGTGTCGACCGGGATGCAGACGAGGTCCGGCCGCAACCGCTGCAGGGCGAGCGACGCCTTGTAGACATCGCCGGCCCAGAACTTGGTGTAGCGGTCACGCGCCGCCTCGGGAGCGGATCGCGGCAGCATGTCGTCGAAAACGATGACGCTCGTCCACGTCGAGAGTCGCTCCACGTTCATGAAGTCGCGGTAGGCGAACTCGGACAGGTGCATGCCGTCGATGAAGCCGAAGTCGATGACGCCGCCAGGCAGATGATCGACACAGCCGGGCCGCGCGAAGAAGTCGTCGCTCGTCGCCTTCACGAGCCGGACATCGCAGCTCACCTCGGAGGTGATGCAGAACTCGGGATCGATCGCGATCGTGGGGACCCTCGACAAGGTGAGGCTGCGGCCGTCGTTGACACCCACTTCGAGATAGCCGCGCGGTCGCACGAGCTCGTGCAGTGCTTGAAGAAACTCGTGGCGGTTCAGCGTCGTGCTCCCGTCGTCGGCAAACGGCTGGAACCGTACGCTCTCACGTCATGGGGCGGTTCGATT
>JAVEEH010000064.1 GCA_030840545.1 Frankiaceae bacterium
CTCGTCTTTCCCAGGGTCGAGTCGTGGCTGCCGTTCAACGACGTGACCGTGGACCCGGGCACGTCACACAGCGCGAGCCCGGCGGCGACGCCCACTCCCTGACCGGCGCTGCGTGCCAGACTCAACGGCGTGTCAGCAGCCACGGACTACGACTCCCGGCCGTGGCTGTCGTCGTATCCGCCGGATGTGCCGGCGGACTTCGCCTTCCCGCTGGTGCCGCTGACGCGGTTGCTCGACGACGCTGCGGCAGGGTTCCCGGCCGCTGTCGCCATCTCAGCCGCCGGTGAGACCCTCAGCTATCGCGAGCTCCGCGACCATGTCGACCGGCTGGCCGGTGGACTCAGCGCCCTCGGCGTGACCGCCGGTGACCGGGTAGCGCTGATCCTGCCGAACTGCCCGCAGCACGTCATCGCGTTCTTCGCCGTGCTCCGGCTCGGGGCCACGGTCGTGCAGTGCAACCCGCTGGCCACTGCTGACGAGCTCCGCGGGCAGCTCGGCGACTGCACGCCCGCAGCGGTCGTCTGCCTGGACAAGAGCCTCGAGACCGTGCAGGCGGTCCGCCAGGCGGCGGGCATCCGCGCGGTGGTCGTCACCACCCTGGTCGACTACCGGTCCGGCTGGGAGCGCCGCCGGCTGAGTCTGCCGTTGCCCGGCGCACGGGCCGATCGTCGGCGGCTGCTGGGCACCGTGCCCAAGGATGCCGACGTCGTCTGGTTCCGGCCGCTCCTACGACGGTCCAACCCGGCCCGGCAGGTCGCGGTCGACGCGGCACGTGACGTCGCCGTCCTGCAATACACCGGCGGCACCACGGGGACGTCGAAAGCGGCCATGCTCAGCCACGCCAACCTCGTGGCCAACGCCTACCAGATGCGGCTGTGGCTGCCGGAGGCGACGAGCGGCCGCGAGGTCACGCTGACCGTGCTGCCGCTGTTCCATGTCTATGGCCTCACGTTGTGCCTGCTGACCACGGTGCTGCTCGCCGGCCGGCTCGCGCTGCTGCCGAACTTCGATGTCGACCTGCTGTTCGACGCGATCGAAAGCGAGGCCCCGACCTTGTTGCCGGGGGTGCCCCCGATCTACCAGGCAATGGTCGATGCCCTGCGGGTGCAACGCACCGACCTGTCCTCGATCCGTGCCTGCGTGTCCGGCGCGATGCGGCTGCCGGTCGACGTGCAGGAGCGGTTCGAGCGACTGTCCGGGGGCCGGCTGGTCGAGGGTTACGGCACGACCGAGGCATCGCCGGCGACGCACTGCAACCCGATCCAGGGCATCCGCAAGGCGGGTTCGGTCGGCGTCCCGCTCACCGGCACCCTCGCCCGGATCGTGGACCCTGACGACCCCGCCCGCGTGCTGCCGGCCGGTGAGACGGGCGAGCTGGTCGTCAAGGGACCGCAGGTCTTCCTCGGCTACTGGGGGCGGGACGCCGCCGAGCAGGTGCTGCTCGCTGACGGGTGGCTCCTCACCGGCGACCTCGCGATGATGGACGAGGACGGCTTCTTCAGCATCGTCGACCGCAAGAAGGACCTCGTCATCGCCGGCGGCTTCAACGTCTATCCCACCGAGGTCGAGGCGGTCGTCGTGTCACATCCCGGTGTGGCGGAGTGCTGCGTGGTCGGTCTGCCGGACCGCTACCGGGGCGAGACCGTGAAGGCCTACGTCGTCGTGACACCCGGCGTGACGCTGACCGAGGCCGAGGTGCGCGAGCACTGCGCGGCGCATCTGTCCGCCTACAAGGTGCCCAAGATCGTCGAGTTCCGCGACGACCTGCCGCGCACCGCGATCGGGAAGGCATTGCGGCGGCTGCTCGTTGCCGAGGAGCTGGCCAAGCTGGAGGGAGGCACCCCATGACCAGGGTGCTGGTCGTCGACAACTACGACAGCTTCGTGTTCAACCTCGTGCACTATCTCGCCCAGCTCGGCGCCGACGTCGTCGTACGCCGCAACGATGAGCTGACACCCGACGATGCGTTGCAGCTCGGCGTCGACGGTGTGCTGCTGTCTCCCGGGCCAGGGCGCCCCGAGGACGCGGGCGTCTGCGTGGACCTCGTCCGACGGTTGGGTGAGCAGCTGCCGGTCCTCGGCGTGTGCCTCGGCCATCAGGCGATCGCGGTTGCGTTCGGTGGCGTCGTGGAGCGGGCCCCGGAACTGCTGCACGGCAAGTGCAGCGAGGTCCACCATGGGGGCGCCGGTGTGCTGCACGGTCTGCCGGACCCCTTCACCGCTACCCGCTATCACTCGCTCGCCGTCGTCGACGACTCACTGCCGTCGGAGCTCGAGGTGACAGCCCGGACCCAGGGCGGCGTCGTGATGGCCCTGCGTCATCGGGACCTTCCGCTGGAAGGCGTGCAGTTCCACCCGGAGTCGGTCCTCACGGAGGGCGGCCACCTGCTGCTCGCCAACTGGCTCGCCGCCTGCGGTGACCTCGACGCGCCGGGGCGGGCGCCGGCGCTGGCCGCGGCGCTGGAACGGCAACGCGCCAACGTCGCCGTCGGCTGAGCGACCCGACGCCTCACAGCGTCGGCGTCGGTGCCGGGCTCTCGGACGGCGTCGGGCTGCCCGACGGGGATGGCGACTGCGAGGGTGACGGGCTCTTCGTCGGCTTGGCGTTGTAGTAGATGGTCACCGGGCTGTTCGGGCCGGTCGCGGCGAACGTCCCGGCCGACGGCGTCTGGCTGACCACGATGTTGTCCGGCAGCGACGGGTCGTAGACGGCCGCGGGCTTCTCCAGCACCGTGAAACCGGCTTGTTGCAAGATGCCCTCGGCCGTGGTCAGGTCCTTGCGCACGACGTCCGGCACCTTCACCTGGGCGTTGGAGATGAACAGCGTGACGCTGCTGCCTTCGGCCACCTGGCTGCCGGCCGGCGGGTTCGTGCCGAGGACCTGACCAGCGGGGGCAGAGGAGTTGCGCGAGACGACAGGCCCGGCCTTGAGCCCGGCCGCCCGCAGCGCGGTCCTGGCCTCCTGCTCGCTGAGGCCGACGAGTCGATCGGGCACCGCGACCAGGTGCACCCCGAGAGAGACGACGAGCGAGATGCTCTCGCCCTTCTTGAGCAGGATGTCGGCCGTCGGGTCCTGGCTGATGACGTCGTCTTTGGGGCCCT
>JAVEEH010000079.1 GCA_030840545.1 Frankiaceae bacterium
CGCGACCGGGTGGCGACCGCAGTCCTCGGCGACGACCCAGCGCCGCGCATTCCCTGAATCGCGGGATGCGGCCCTTCTAGGGGCCGCATTGCGCGATCTTCGGCTTGGCCGCGTGTCGGTCCGGCGCAAAGCCGGGTAGGACCCCCAACATGGTGCGAGGCCCCTCCAAGTATGAGTTGGAGGGGCCTCGCTACGGTCTCGCTGCACCAGCACCGCGATTGCTCGCTCTACCGTGCGTTGCGGTTCCGGTCACCAGTCCCGTGAACCCGCCGTCAGTGCCGGCAAGCCGGCTCTGCTGGCGTTCCGAAGTCGCCCCCGGATCGGTCCCCGTCTCCGGTGACAGAGCAATGTGTAGTGCCTCTGCGGGGGGTCGCACAAGCCTTTTCGGCAAGCAATTCTGAACTTTTTTGATCATGCACAACATGTCCACAGAACGGAGCCGGTTGTCCCCCGAAGTCACCGCGTGATGCACCGGATATCCACCGCACGATCCACACCCCGTGGGTCCGCCCCGGCGTTTCTGACGGGGTGTTAGATTTTCGCGGTGACCGTGGGAGCGCCGCTGTCCGGCCTGCGCGTCGTCGAGTGCTCGATGCTCGGTCCCGCAGCCATCACCAGCGCGCTGGTCGACCTCGGCGCCGAGGTGATCAAGGTCGAGCCACCGGCCGGTGACTACATCCGCGGCATGACGTGGCCGATCGTCGAGGGCGTCTCGCTCATGCACCTGCATGTCAACCGGGGCAAGCGCAGCGTCACGCTCGACCTTCGTAACGACGACGCCAAGGCGGTCTTCCGCGACCTCGCCCGGACCGCAGACGTCGTCGTCGAGGCGATGCGTCCGGGTGCGCTAGAGCGGCTCGGGCTCGGACCCTCGCGGCTCCGCGCGGACAACCCGCAGCTGGTGTTCGCGGGCATCTCCGGCTATGGCGCCACCGGGCCCTACAAGGACCTGCCGAGCCACGGCATCGCCTACGACACCTGGGCCGGCATCGTCGCGCCGGCGACGGATGACGAAGGCTTCACCTACATCCCCGAACACGTGTCGATCGGCATCTATGCGGCCCCGCTCTACGGGGCGCTCGGCATCCTCGCCGCCGTGATCCGGGCCCGCGCGACCGGGCAGGGCGCCGACCTCGAGCTGGCCCAGTCCGACGCCGCGGCTGCCTTCGACTGGTATCGCAGCGAGACCTGGAAGGCCTACGAGCGTCCGGCTGATGAGGTCACCGGCAACGCCTCCGACGACTACGTCCGCCGCGCCCCCGGGACGGCCGGCATGCGCGAAGGCGTCCGCTACCAGATCTACGCCACGAAGGACGGACACGTCCTGTTCATGGCGAGCGAGCAGGCCTTCTGGAAGAACTTCTGCGACGGCGTCGATCGCGCCGACCTCTTCGAGCGCTGGCCCGGGTCGACCTACGCCGACCACGCCCGCGGCAACCGCGAGCTCCAGCGCGAGCTGCGCGACATCTTCGCCACCCGCACCTCGGCCGAGTGGATGGAGCTCGGCGGCCGGGTCAACACGCCGATCGCCCCCGTCAACACCCCCCAGACCCTCGCCGACGACCCACAGTTCCAGCACCGGCTGGGCTGGATCCCGGCCGAACGGCTGGGTGCCGACCAGCTGCCCAACCCGGTGAAGTTCGTCGGCGAACAGCTGCCGCTACCCGACAAGGCGCCGACCGTCGGTGAGCACAGCTACGAAGTGCTGCGCGCCTGCTGCGACTACGACGACGCGGAGATCGCGCGGCTGCGCAAGTCCGGGGCGTTGGGTTGAGCATCGACGCGCCGACCACGATCCCGGCCCTGGTGCAGTGGGCCGGCGCCCGGTTCGGAACGGCTGAGGCCGTTGTCGACGGCGAGCAGCGCGTCTCGTTCGCGGAGCTCGCAGCACGCGTACGACGCGCTGCCGCCGGCTGCGTCGGGCGCGGCGTCGGGCCCGGTGACCGCGTGGCCATCTGGGGCCCCAACTCCCTCGAGTGGGTCGTGGCCGCGCTCGGGGCGGTGTCCGCCGGGGCGGCGCTGGTGCCGCTCAACACCCGGTTCAAGAGCGACGAAGCCGGCTACATCCTCGACCGCAGCCGGGCGCGTTTCACGTTCGTCTCGGCACCGTTCCTCGGCAACGACTACCCCGCGATGTTGTCCGGGCGCGAGATCGTGCCGCTCGACGAGACCGTGTGGTCGGTGCACGACGAGATGGCGCCGGTCGCGGTCGCGCCTGACGACCCGAGCGATGTCATCTTCACGTCCGGCACGACCGGTCGCCCGAAAGGCGTCGTTGCCACGCACGCGCAGACCCTGCGGGTGTTCGCGACCTGGAGCGACGTCGTCGGGCTCGCCGAAGGTGACCGCTACCTCGTGGTCAACCCGTTCTTCCACACGTTCGGCTACAAGGCCGGCATCGTCGCCTGCCTTCTGCGCGGCGCGACGGTGTTGCCGCAGCCGGTGTTCGACGTACCGACAACACTCGACCTGATCGGGCGCGAACGCATCTCGGTGCTGCCCGGACCACCCACGCTCTACCAGTCGATCCTGGATGCCGACCGGTCGTCGTTCGACCTGTCGTCGCTGCGGCTCGCCGTGACCGGCGCTGCGGTCGTCCCGGTGGCGCTCATCGAGCGGATGCGCGCCGAGCTGACCTTCGACACGGTGCTGACCGCCTACGGGCTGACCGAAGCCACCGGCACCGTGACGATGTGCAGCCGCGACGACGACCCGGTCACGATCGCGACCACCAGCGGACGGGCGATTGCCGACACCGAGGTGCACGTGGTCGACGCCACCGGCAGCGCACTTCCGGCTGGTCAGCCGGGCGAGGTCGTCGTCCGCGGCTACAACGTGATGCGTGGCTACTTCGAAGATCCCGACGCAACAGCCGAGGCGATCGACGCCGACGGCTGGTTGCACACCGGTGACGTCGGTGTGCTGGACGAGCGCGGCAACCTGCGCATCACCGATCGGCTCAAGGACATGTACGTCGTCGGCGGCTTCAACGCCTACCCGGCAGAGGTCGAGCAGGTGCTCGTCCGGCACGAGAGCGTGTCGGAGGCAGCCGTCATCGGTGTACCGGACGCCCGCCTCGGCGAGGTCGGCAAGGCGTACGTCGTGCTCGCACCGGGCGCCGGCGTGACCCCCGAGGACGTCGTCGTCTTCGCCAAGGAGCGGCTGGCCAACTTCAAGGTGCCCCGCGAGGTGACCTTCGTCGACGCGCTCCCCCGCAACCTGGCCGGCAAGGTGCTCAAGACCGCTTTGCGAAACGCTCAGGAACCGGGAGCTGTGGACTGATGGACCTCGACCTGTCGGAGTCGGAGCTGGCCTTCCAGG
>JAVEEH010000083.1 GCA_030840545.1 Frankiaceae bacterium
ACGTACATCGCGCTCTCCCCTGCTCGCCTGCCTGTGACCGGACCAACGAGCGGCTGGGCTCGAGGTGACGATCCGTCACGGCCGGATCCGGCCCGATCTGCGCACCTCCTGATGGATCTGCTTCCACTGGCGCCGCTGCTCCGCGCGCAGTCTCGCGTCCGTGCGACCGGCGATCCACCGGGCCTCTCGTTGCAGTTTGCGCCAGGACTCCAGCCGCCGTTCGGGCAGCTCTCCTCGGTCCACCGCGAGCAGCACCGCGCAGCCCGGCTCGGACTCGTGGGCGCAGTCGGTGAACCGGCACTGTTCGACCAGCCCCTCGACGTCGGCGAAGGCATGCTGGAGCCCGCCGTCGCCCACCCAGAGCCCGGCGCCTCGCAACCCGGGCGTGTCGAGCAGCACGCCGCCCTGCGGCAGCACGATCAGCTCGCGGTGGGTCGTGGTGTGCCGGCCCTTGCCGTCGCGACGGATGTCGCCGGTGTCCAGCAGGTCTGCGTCGGCCAGCGCATTGGCGATCGTCGACTTGCCGGCGCCCGAGCGACCGAGCAGGCAGAGCGTCCGGCCCGCGACGACGTAGGGCAACAGGGCGGCCAGCCCGCCGGGCGCGACCGCACTGACCGCCACGACGTCGACGCCGGGAGCGGCATCGGCGAGATCGGCGGCGATGGCCTCGGCCTCGTCGGTGAGATCGCTCTTGGTGAGCACGATCACGGGGGTGGCCCCGCTCTCCCAGGACAGCGCGATCATCCGCTCGACCATGCCGGCCTTCGGCTCGGGGAACGCCGGCACGACGATCAGCACGACGTCGACGTTCGCAGCGAGCACCTGCGCCTCGGACCGCCCCGAGGCGACGGCCCGCTCGATCGCCGTACGACGGGGCAGCACGACATCGACCGTCGACCCGCTCGAGTCGGCCGACAAGGCCACCCAGTCACCGACGGCCGGCACCTCACCGGGTCGGCAGCGGGCCCGCACGCAGGCGAGGTCGTCATCCTCAGTGGCGACCAGCGCGTCGACGGCGCCGCGGTCGACGCGACCCACCCGGGCCGGGGTGTGAGTGAGGGACAGCGGCTCGAAGGACGCCGTCAGGGCGTCATGCCAGCCGAGAGACTCCAGTGCAGCGTGCACCGCGGGACCTTTCGAGAGAGGGACGGTCGAGGGCATGCGTCAGGACGGACATGCGCGACCACCTCCTCTCTCCAACGGCAGGGGCACGGATGCTGCCGGCGCAACGAACGGTACGGCGCGACGGTGCGACCGTCACGCGGTTTTCGTCAGGCGTCCCAGGCGATGGGGAGGGCATCGAGCCCGTAGATCCCGGCGATCGTGCCGAAGCTCGGCTCGCCGTCGAGGCGCAGGCCGGGCATCCGCGGGGCAAGGAACGTCAACGCCTCTTCCAGCTCAGCGCGTGCCAGGTTGGCACCGACGCAGAAGTGCAGCCCGGCGCCGAACGTCATGAGGCGGGCGTTGCCGCGGTCGGTGGTGATGTCGAACGCGGGGTCCCCGGCGCCGTCACGGTTTCCGGTGAAGGAGCCCACGAGGATCAGCGTTCCTGCGGGGAAGCTGCAGTCGCGGTAGGTGACGTCGGCCGTGAGGACGCGTGCGGTGATCGGCGTGACCGGTTCGTGCCGCAGCACCTCCTCGACCGCACGCGGCGCGAGCTCCGGCCGCTCGGCCAGCAGCGCCCACTGCTCGGGGTGTCCGGCGAACAGCCGCGCGGCGTGCGCGAGCTGGGCGTGTGTCGTGTCGACACCGCCGGCGAGGACGTCGAGCACGAGGTTGCGCAGCTCGCCGTCGTCGAGGCGGTCGCCGTCCGCCTCGGCTGCGATGAGAACGGAAATGAGGTCGTCAGCCGGGTCGGACCGTCGTCGCGCTATGAGTGCGTCACACCACTCGTAGAAGTCATGGACGGCCTCTTCGATCCGGCCGCGATGCTCGAGCAGCGCGACTCCGTCGAACTGGCTCTGCATCCAGTGCGACCACTCGTGCAGGCGCGGTGCGTCATCGAGTGGTGCGCCCATGACCGCGGCGATGGTCTGCGAGGGATACGGCTTGGCGACCGCCGCGACGAAGTCGCAGCGTCCGGCGCCGGCGATGCCGGCGTAGATGTTCTCGATGAGCTCGCGCATCACCGGGCGCCAGCGGTCGCTCGCTCGGGGGGTGAAGAACGGGTTGAGCAGGTTACGGAGCCGCCGGTGCCGCTCCCCGTCGAGGTGAAGGATGTTGTGGTCTATCTCTTCCCGCAGCGGGCCGTCAGTGACACCGGAGAGCTCGGCGATCAGCTGGCCCGGGAAGGTGGCGCTCTTGCTGCGCAGGAAGAACTCACCGGCAGCGCGGTCGAGGGTGAGGTAGCCGAGCGGTGCGCGAGCGATCCACGACGTCGCGGCGAGCTCGGCCATCACCTCGTGGAACCGCTCGCCGTGCAGCGTGACGTCGGTCGGGTCGAACTCCGGCAGATCGAGCGTGCTGACATCGATCACAGCCCGGACGCTACCCGGAGATCAGTCGAGACCGAGCGCGGCCTCGATGCCGACGGTCAGACCGGGATGGTCGACCACCCAGCGAACCCCCAGCAGCACCCCTGGCATGAACGACTCGCGAGCCAGCGAGTCGTGGCGGATGGTCAGCGTCTCGCCGTGCCCACCGAGCAGCACTTCCTGGTGCGCAACGAGCCCGGACAGCCGCACCGAGTGCACCCGCACGCCGTCGATGTCCGCGCCACGTGCGCCCGCGAAGGACTGCTCGGTCGCGTCGGGCGACGGCTTGCCTTGCCGGGCCTGCGCGACGAGCTCGGCGGTGCGGCGGGCAGTGCCGCTCGGCGCATCGATCTTGCCGGCATGGTGCAGCTCGACGATCTCGACCGAGTCGTAGTAGGGCGCGGCGATCGCGGCGAACCGCATCATGAGCACGGCGCCGATGCCGAAGTTGGGCACGATGAGCAGACCGACGCCGGGATGGTCGGCGGCGCTCCGGCGCACCGTGGCCAGCCGTTCGTCATCGAAGCCGGTCGTGCCGACGACCACGTGCAGATCGTTGTCGAGGCACCATGCGATGTTGTCCATCACGGCGTCCGGGGTGGTGAAGTCGACGACCACCTGCGCCTCGGAGAGCTCTTCCCGATCGTCACCGGTGTCGACCGCGGCAACGAGCTCGAGGTCCGGTGCGTCCTCGACGGCGTGGCACACCTCGGCACCCATCCGCCCCCGCGCGCCAAGCACGCCGACCCGCAACGCGCCGGACATCACGCCACCGACGCGGACAGATCGCGGTCGTCGTCGTAAGGGCCGATGACGGCCAGCGCCAACGGCCCGCGGAGCAGCTCGAAGGCGACGTCCTGGACGTCGTCGAGCCCGACCTGGTCTATGTGGGTGAGGATCTCGTCCACCGTCATCAGCTCGCCGTAGACGAGCTCGGACTTGCCCAACCGGCTCATCCGCGAGCCGGTGTCCTCGAGACCAAGCACGAGACCGCCGCGCATCTGCCCCTTGCCCCGGTCGAGCTCCTCGGGAGTGATGCCACCCGCGGACGCGAGAGCGAGCTGCTCCCGGCAGAGCTCGAGCACATCGACCGCCCGAGTGGGATGACAGCCGGCGTAGACCCCGAAGACGCCCGTGTCGGCGTAGTGCGACGTGAACGAATAGACGGAGTAGGCGAGGCCGCGCTTCTCACGCACTTCCTGGAACAGCCGCGACGACATGCCCCCGCCGAGCGCGGCGTTGAGCACACCGAGTGCGAACCGCCGGTCGTCCCGGCGGTCAAGCCCGGCAGTGCCGAGGACGAGGTTGGCCTGCTCGGTCGGGCGGCGTAAGACCGACGTGCCCGGCGTGAACGCCGGCGCCCGGCCACCGAGTCGCGGTGCGGCCGGAGAGCGGTCGGGCTCGACCGGCACATCAGCGAACGCCTTCTTCACCAAGCGCACCAGCGCTGCGTGGTCGAGGTTGCCCGCCGCGGCGATGACCAACGACTCCGGGCGGTAACGCCGCCGGTAGTAACCGGCGATGGCGGACCGCGACAAGGCCTGAATCGAGTCGATGCTGCCGAGGACCGGACGTCCCAGCGGCGTCGCCGGCCAGACCATCTCGGCGAACGCATCGTGCACTGCGTCACCGGGGTCGTCGTCGTGCATGGCGATCTCTTCGAGGATCACGCCGCGTTCGCTGTCCACGTCGCGGGCCGTGAGAAGCGACGACGTGACCATGTCGCAGATGACATCGACGGCCAGCGGCAGATCGTCATCGAGCACCCGCGCGTAGTAGCAGGTGTATTCCTTCGCGGTGAAGGCGTTGAGCTCACCCCCCACGGTGTCGAGCTCGGCGGCGATCGCCAGCGCGTCGCGCCGGCGCGTCCCCTTGAAGAGCAGGTGCTCGAGATAGTGGGACGCACCGGACAGCGACGCGATCTCGTCACGTGAGCCGACGCCGATCCAGACACCGAACGCGACCGATCGAACGCCGGGCACCGACTCGGAGATCACCCGCAGCCCACCAGGGAGCACGGTGCGGCGGACTACGCCACCGTCCGGCCCCTTGGTGAGGGTGCGGGTGGTTCCGGGTCGCTGCTCGCGGCCCGCGAGGTCGATCGGCATCGTCAGCCGGCCGCTAGGAGTCGGCGCTGCCCGAGGGCTCGGCCGGTTCGGCAGCCGGCTCGGCCGGCTTGCTGTCCTCGAGCACGGGCACCAGGCTGAGCTTGCCGCGCGGGTCGATCTCACCGATCTCGACCTGCACCTTGCTGCCCACCTGCAGCACGTCCTCGACGTTCTCCACCCGCTTGCCACCGGCAAGCTTGCGGATCTGCGAGATGTGCAGCAGTCCGTCCTTGCCCGGTGTCAGCGAGACGAACGCACCGAACGTGGTCGTCTTGACGACCGTGCCCAGGTAACGCTCGCCGACCTCAGGCAACGTCGGCGAGACGATGGAGCGCACCGCCCGCAGCGCGGCTTCAGCCTTCTCACCGTCGATGGCCGCGATGTAGATCGTGCCGTCGTCCTCCACCGTGAGGTCCGCACCGGTGTCGTCCTGGATCTGGTTGATGATCTTGCCCTTGGGCCCGATGATCTCGCCGATCTTGTCGACCGGGATCTTCTCGGTGATGATCCGTGGCGCGAACGGAGACATCTCCCCCGGTGCGGCAATCGCACCGTTCATCACGTCGAGGATCGTCTGCCGGGCGTCGTGTGCCTGCTGGAGCGCGGCCGCCAGCACCGACGCGGGGATGCCGTCGAGCTTGGTGTCGAGCTGCAGCGCCGTGACGAAGTCACGCGTGCCGGCGACCTTGAAGTCCATGTCACCGAACGCGTCTTCCGCGCCGAGAATGTCGGTGAGCGTGACGAAGGCGTCGCCCTCGTTGATCAAGCCCATCGCGATGCCGGCGACGGGTGCCCGAAGCGGCACCCCGGCTGCCATCAGCGACAGCGACGAGGCACAGACGGAACCCATCGATGTCGACCCGTTAGAGCTGAGCGCCTCGGACACCACGCGGATCGCGTAGGGGAACTCTTCCTTGCTGGGCACGACCGGGATCAACGCGCGCTCGGCGAGCGCACCGTGTCCGATCTCGCGACGCTTGGGCGAGCCCACCCGGCCGGTCTCACCGGTGGAGTAGGGCGGGAAGTTGTAGTGGTGCATGTAGCGCTTGCGCGTGTCCGGGGACAGCGTGTCGATCATCTGCTCCATGCGGGTCATGTTGAGCGTGGCAACGTTGAGGATCTGTGTCTCACCGCGCTCGAACAGGCTCGACCCGTGGACGCGGGGAACGACGTTGATCTCCGCGGACACCGGGCGGATGTCCGCCAGGCCACGACCGTCGATGCGCACGCCCTCGCTGATGATGCGCTGGCGGACCAGCTTCTTGGTCAGCGAGCGGTAGGCGGCGGAAATCTCCTTCTCGCGACCTTCGAAGCCGGCCGCGACCTTCTCCTTGGCCAGCTCCTTGACGCGGTCGAGCTCGGTCTCGCGCTCCTGCTTGTCGGCGATGGTGAGCGCCGACGAGAGCTCGGCGGACACCGCAGCCGTGACGGCGGCGAGGACGTCGTCGCCGTAGTCGAGGAAGACGGGGAACTCGCGCGACGGCTTCGCGGCCTTGGACGCGAGCTGCTGCTGCGCCTCGGCGATCTGCTTGAGGAACGGCTTGGCAGCCTCGAGCCCGCCGGCGACGACCTCTTCGGTCGGCGCCTGGGCGCCACCGCGGACCAGCTCGATGGTGTTGGCGGTGGCTTCGGCCTCGACCATCATGATCGCGACGTCACCACCGTCGACGACGCGACCGGCGACGACCATGTCGAAGACGGCTCGCTCGAGCTCGCTGTGGCTGGGGAAGGGCACCCACTCGCCGTCGATGAGTGCCACCCGCACGCCGGCCACCGGGCCGGAGAACGGCAGGCCGGCGAGCAGCACGCTGCAGGCGGCGCCGTTGATGGCGATGACGTCGTAGAGGTGGTCCGGGTTGAGCGCCATGATCGTCGAGACGATCTGGATCTCGTTGCGCAGGCCCTTGGCGAACGACGGGCGCAACGGCCGGTCGGTCAGCCGGCAGGTGAGGATCGCATCCTCACTCGGACGACCCTCACGGCGGAAGAACGATCCAGGGATCTTGCCGGCGGCGTACTGCCGCTCCTCGACGTCGACCGTCAGGGGGAAGAAGTCGAGGTTGTCCTTGGGGTTCTTCGACGCGGTCGTCGCGGACAACACCATGGTGTCGTCGTTGAGGTAGGTGACCACGGAGCCGGCGGCCTGCTGGGCGAGTCGGCCGGTCTCGAAACGGATGGTGCGCTCACCGAGTGATGACTTCAGCGTCGTCTCGGCGAAAGAAATGCTCTTGCCCTCCAACGGGCTCTCCTGTCGTGCGGGGCGCCCGCACGAGACCGCGAGGGCCCCGGTCTTCGATCGAAGCGTTCGGTCCGAGGTGCGGACTCGAACGCCACTACCGGAGACCGGCGCTCGCCGTCGGCCGCGCTACAGCGCGCCCTGTCTCCACCGGCCCGGGCGGGCCGGTGCCTTCTCCTTAGCGGCGCAGACCGAGTCTCTCGATCAGGCCGCGATAACGCTGCACGTCCTTCTGCTCCAGATAACGCAGCAGTCGCCGACGGCGACCCACAAGCTGGAGCAGCCCACGCTGGGTGTGGAAGTCGTGCCTATGTGCCTTCATGTGGTCGGTCAGGTCGTTGATGCGCCGGGTCAGCAGCGCGACCTGGACCTCGGGGGACCCCGTGTCGCCCTCGGCGGTGGCGTAGTCGGTGATGATCTGTTGCTTGACGGCGTTGTCGAGGGGCACGCGTGGCTCTCCTGATGTCATCCGGCCCCGGGGGCTGTACCACCCGCCGGAGGGCGGGGGCCTGGCCGCGAGGGGCAGACGTCGTCACCGGCGGGTGCGTCGGGACCGTTCCAGCATAGCCGACAGTTAGGTCCGGTTCACCTTGAGCGTGGCCGACTGCCCAGCGGCGTTGCCGGTGGTGCGACCGATCTTGACCAGCAGCCGCCAGCTCCCCCTCGCCAGGTGCACGGAGAAGTGGAACTTGGAGTGGCCGGACAGCTTGGCCGAGGCCACGAGCTTCAGACCCGACGCCGTGACCCTGTAGAGCCGCACGACCTTGCCGGCTTTGTTGGGCGCGACGTGGCCGGTGACAACGAGCGGGGTCGCCGAGCTGCTCGAGCTGCCGTTGCGCGGCGAGGTCACCAACACCGCTGAGGCAACCAGCACCCGAGTCGTCGGAGAGGTCGCGTTCGCGTTGGCCGCGTTGCCGGCGAACGTCGCGTAGTAGTTCGCGTTGTGCGTCGGCTTGCTCGTGAACGTCCAGTGTCCGGACGCGTTCGTCGTCACGGTCTTGATCTTGTGTGCGGTGCCGCCGTCGAACGTGCGGAAGACGCGCACCGACACACCACCGAGAGCGCTGTGGTTGGCGCGGGTCAGCACACCGGACAACGTCAGCGCGTGACCGGCGGTGACCATCGCGGCGCTGCGGTGGATCGTCAACTTCGACGTCGGCGCCGGCGTGCCCGACCCCGAGACAGCCGGGCCGTTGCCGGCCCCGTTGGTTGCCACGACGCTCACGTCGTAGAGCTGGCCATTGGTGAGGCCGGAGAACGTGTGCGAGAACGTGGCGCCGTTCGGGGTCGTGGCGGTGGCACTCGGTGACGCGTTGCCGTGCTTGGTGAGCTTGGCGGTGTAGGACGTGATCGGGCCACCGCCGTTGTCGGTGGGCGCCGCCCAGGACAACTGCAGCGATTGCTGGCCCGCCTGCACGGTCAGACTGGTCGGCGCGGTCGGCTTGACGATCACAGCGAGGGCGTGACTGACGGCACCGGCGTCGGTGTTGGTCACCTTGACGGTGTGGTTGCCCTTTGCGGCGTTGGCCGCGACCTGCACGGTCGCGTCGACCTCACCGGCGTTCTTGAAGACCGAGTTGGTGATCGTGAGTGCCGGATCTGCGCTGGTGACGGTGGCGCCGGTGAGGAAGTTGGCGCCGAAGGCGTGCAGCGTGAACGACGTGCCGGCCGGTGTTGCAGCCGGGGAGAAGTGGTCGATCGTGGGCTGCGGGTCGGCGGTGAGATCGGTCGGTGAGGTGCCACGGCCGTGGTCGGGGTTGACGACGGTCAAGTGGACCGGCACCGGGCTCCCCGCTGGCACGACGCCCGCGGGGATGGTGACGTCGGCCGTGATCTTCGTCGCGGTGACGACGTAGTTGGTGGCGGTGATGCTCGGAGCGGAGAAGACCAGGGTGGCACCGGTGACGAAGTTGCTGCCGTTGACCGTGAGCGAGAACGTCGGGCTGCCGGCCGCCCGGCTGGCTGGGGCGATGCTGGTGACCTTGGGGCCGGCGTTGATGGCGAAAAGATGGGTCACTGACTGGTCGTCGGTGTTGGTCACCTTGACCGTGTCCGCTGCATCGGCCGCGGTGCCCTCGTCGATCGAGATGTGCTGGGTGATCGTCCCGGTCGGAGTCACCGTCGGCGTGCCGACCAGATGCACGTGCGTGTTGCTGAACGTCATGGTCGCGCCGGCGAAGATGTGGGTGCCGGTGACGGTGATGAGCTCGTTGACCGCGCCGGCGCCGAGCGAGGTCGGCGCGACCGTGCTGATCGTCGGCGGGGACGCGACGACGGTGAAGCACTGCGAGCAGCCTGCGGTGCCCGGGTGGCTGTCGTTGGCTGGGTTGGTCACCAGCAGGTCGTAGGCGCCGGGCGACATGTCCGTGAGGTTGAAGGTCGCGGTCATGCTCGTGTGGCCGGCGTTGACCTGCACGCTCGTGCCCGGGATCGAGGGCACGCCGACCCTGACCAGGCTCACGGTTGCACTCGGCGAGATCTGCGTGCCGGTAATCGTCACCGAGACCGGTGCGTCGTTGGTGCCCTGGTTGGGCGACGGGCTGCCGGCAGTGAGGTTCGCCACGTGGAAGAGGCCGGCGCCGGTGCTGGTGCCGACGTCGTCCTTGTTGATGACGACGACATCGACGTTGGCCGGGTTGGCGTTCGCCGGCACGCTGAGCGTCGGGATCGAGATCGACTTGCCGTCCGCGGCTGCGGTCGCATCGCCGTCGAAGAACGGGGTGGCGGCGGGGCCGACCCGCACGTGCACCTTGTTGCCGCCGGTGTGGAAGTTGGTGCCGGTGATGACGGCCGGCCCGCTGAACCCGCCCGCCTCGGTGTTGGGGTTGATGGACGACACGTGCGGCCCGGCTCCGACGCTCAGGACGCAGGTGTTGCTCGCGATCAGCGTCGAGTTGTCGCAGACTGCCGACCGGCCCCCATCGGGGTTGACGACGCTGAAGGTGTAGTCCGCAATGCCGGCGTTCTCCGGCAGGTCGAGCGTGACCTGGACGATGTTGTCGTTGGATCCGTTGCCGAGCGAGGCGACCTGGCTGACGACGGTGGCGCCCACCGGCAGGCTCGTGAACGAGACGAGCGTGTGCGGGGTCACGCCACTGCCGGCGACGAAGGGAAGGGTGTGGTCGACAAGGACGTCGAAACGCACGTTCTGCGCGCCCTGGCCGTAGCGCGCGACGGTGGCGTCCGGGTAGGTGACCCCGGTCGCGGACGGCGCGGCATCGACGGGCAGCGGCGACTCGTCGCTGGTGGAGTGCTGCGACGCACTCGCCACGACGACCTCCCACGTCCCGGCGACATTCGCGGCGGTGGTGCTGACGTCGGTGAGCGTGATCTTCTGGTGCGCGCCGTCGGCGGTGGGTGCGGTCGGGGTCGCGGTGGTGATCTTGCTGCCGCTGGGCGCGCCCGCCGGTGGCACGAAGAAGACGAGGGAGTCGGCCGGGAAGTGGTCGCCGCGCACGATCACCGTCTCGTGCTGGGCGTTGAGACCGAGCTTGTTCTCTCCGTTGCCGTCGCTCAAGGTGTGCAGGACGGACGCGATCGTGGGCCGCGGGAGGATGGTCAGGCAGCCGGCGCAGGTAGCCGACTTGCCGTCGCTGTTGATGACGACGACGTCGTCGGCATAGCTGGTTGCATCGGTGCCGGTGACGGCAACGCGCAGCGTGATCGTCGTCGGTGTCGTGGCCGTCGGGGCGCAGCAGGCCGGAGGGTTGGCGCCGGTGAACGTCTGGGTCAGCACGACGTTGGGGTCGGATGTGGTGGTGCCGGCCTTGTAGGCCGCGACCGACGGGCCCGTGCAGGAGCCGGTGATGCACTGCGTGTAGAGGCCCTTGGTAAAGCCCTGCCCGGTGATCACGAAGTTCTGGAAGCCGCCACCCGTCGTGCCCTCGCCGAGGTTGGCCGGGGAGACCGAGGTGACCGCGGGCCTGAAGGCAGCCACCTGGACGCAGCTCGAGCAGGCGTCCTCGGTGGGACCCTGCGTGACGTCGACGTCGTAGAGCCCCGGGTTGGCATTGGCATAGGGCACCGACGCGGTGATGGTGTGCGGGTCAGTGCCGACGATGCCGGACGCGGTGATGATGTCCTGCGCCGCCGTCGAACCATGCCGGGTGAGCGTGACGGTGGTCACTGAGCCGGTGGGATCCGGCGCGTAGGTGCCCGTGCTCGAACCCAGCACCAAGGTGTGCGTCGCGTCGTTGAGGACGATCCCGCCGGAGGTCACACTCACCGATCCGATGGCCGCCCAGGAGGCGGTGCTCATCCCGGTCGCGACAACGACCGTGGTGGCAGTGATCGCGGTGGCACGCGCCAAGAAACGACGAGCGTTCATGGATGACCCCATCGGCTATTCGGACTAGTCCCCCCGTCGGCCGAACGACCGACAGCCTCAAGCGACGATACGGCCCGGCGGCGACCTCGACAGGTCAATTCGGGCATCGAGGTGCTCGGACTTATGTCGCTTCCCGCAATATTCGACGCACAACATCGACGTCCTGCCCCATCTGCAGCACGAGTTGGTCGACGTCGTCGAACTTCACCATGCCGCGCAGGCGATCGGTGAACTCGATGGCAACGTGCTCGCCGTAGAGATCGAGGTCGACGTCCAGGACATAGGCCTCGACCCGGCGCTCGGTGCCGTCGAACGTGGGGTTGGTGCCGATCGAGATCGCCGCCGGCAGCCGGGTGCCGTCGGCGCGGATCAGCCAGCCGGCATAGACCCCGTCGGCCGGCACGGCCATCTCCTCACGAACCTCGACGTTGGCGGTCGGGTAACCCATCGGCCGGCCCCGGCCGTTGCCGCGCACCACCGGGCCGTCGACGGAGTAGGGGCGACCAAGGCCGGTCGCGGCCGCCGCCACGTCGCCTTCGGCGATGCGCTGACGGATCCAGGTGGACGACACCGGCACGTCGCCACCACTCAACAGCGTCACCGCCTCGACGGTGAAGCCCAGCTCGTCGCCGACCTTGGCCAGCAGGTCGACGTCGCCCGCCTGCTTGTGCCCGAAGCGGAAGTTCTGCCCCACGACGATGTGAACTGCGTGCAACCGGTCGACCAGCAGCCGCTGCACGAACTCCTCCGGCGTCCACTCCGAGACCTCGCGGGTGAAGGGCAGGACCAGCATCCGGTCGATGCCGACCTCACCGAGCAGCTGGCCGCGGCGGTGCAGGTTCCCGAGCAGCAGCGGCACGGGCCGGCCGACCACCTTCGCCGGATGCGGGTCGAACGTCACCACGACACTCGACGCGGACTGGGCGCGCGCTGCTGCGACCGCGCGGTCGAGGATCGTGCGATGACCGCGGTGCACGCCGTCGAAGACGCCGATCGACACGACGCTGGGTCCCCAGCCGTCGGGGACGTCATCGAGAGAGTTCCAGCGCTGCACCGGCTCACTGTATGGGCTGGCTAGGGGACGGTCCCCGCACCGGCCAGCTCCGCCAGCACGTCC
>JAVEEH010000096.1 GCA_030840545.1 Frankiaceae bacterium
AGCGGTCATCAGACTGCTGCCCGCTGAGCCGGGATGGGGGGCGGCAATCCCAGTCGTGAATCCCCTTCCGGGCGAACCTCTGGTCGGCCGGCGACTCACGCCCGACAACGATAGACGCGTGAGCGTCGTCGTCACTCCGATCGCCACCGGCGCCTGCGTAGTCGGGCACATCCGCATCGCCGGTAGGTCGTGGGGTCGTGACAGGTGGGCAGACCTACCCATCAAACTGGGCCTCAACGTCCGCTACGCCGGCGGACAAGACCCGCGACTTCTCGGATAGGTGCCCGCTCTACGACATCGCGAGGACGAGGACCAGGCCACCTAGCAGAAGGATCAAACCGAGCGCCCTCGTCGTGCGCTTTGCGGTAACGCCGAGCGGCTGTGCGCGGACGTGAGCGCCGAGACTCAAGACGGACCCGCTTCGGTACAGGCCCGCGAGCCCAATGAAGGGCCGCGGCCACGTCAACATGACGAGGCCGATGGCGGCGATCACCAGACCGAGGCCCACATTCGAAAGTTACTCCCCGAGGCGGGTGTGCGTGCCATGTACGTGCCACTCCCGCTCACATTGAGGTGGATCGGTGGGCTGGCCCATCCTCTGCAGCTACTCGCAAACGGGCAGACACAGGTCTGCCTGGAGCAGTGGGCCCGTTGGACGCTGCAGATGCGTGACCCAACTATCGCCACTGTTCATGCGACGCAGACAACGGGGACGATCACTGGCGTTACGCCGGGAACCACAGTTCTGACCGCGTCAGCCGTGCCTCTGAACGGCACCGGCCCATCGTCGCCATACCGGATTTCGGTGAACGTGAGTCGGTAGTCGACAACTGCCACGAAGATGCCGCTCAGCGTCGGAACCGTCGCCTGCTGTGCGGCGCGATGGACGCGACCAGGTTCTCCGCCTCACGGAACAATGAGGGTTCTCCCGGTGGCACGTTCGCCGTCGCTAGCACCAACGCCTTACCGAACCAGAGTTGAGCGATGAACCACATCCGCCCCGCGGCGAAAGTGGTGGCGAAGGCTCGCTCTTGGCGACGCTCGACGACCACCTTGACCGCCAGCGCGTCCACGTGCGGCACGCCGAGCTGTTGCGCGAAATCACGTACTAGGGCTTCCGCAGGCATTCGAGCCTGCGGCTCGGGTCGATACACACTGAGGTTGACCTCAATGTCTCGGCCATCCTTTGGCTCAATGACATAGGTCTCGCCGGGGGTTCCCTCCGCACGCCAGTCCGCGGGGATAATGACCTCGAAGACTCCAGCGCATTGCAACACGCCGTCTGCAGCCTCGGTCACGGCTGCACCATATGGTGCCGCTCTACGACTTGCGGTTAGGTTGCCTCGTGACCATGGAGTCGGATGCGATCTGGAATCGCGCAGCCATGCGGGCCGGGGGCTCGGATGCTCGAGCAGGCGATCAGGCTCTGGCCGCTCTCCTGCGGTTCCACAATCGAGCCATGAGTGGGGGCGTCCTCGACGCCCTTACGGAGTTGGACCCTGTGGAACTGGACGACGCGATCGAGGGTTACAGGTACCTCGATCTGGTCCAGGTCGCGGATGTAGTCGAGCCGCTGCGGCAGGAGTGCGACCGCCGGACGGACGACGAGTTCGAGGTCGAGGCTGACGCTCGCTACGCCGCGCTGGTTCCTGACGACGCGATGCTCGTGGAGGCATTCGAGCGTCGCTTGCGCGAGCGCCCGGGCGACTTCGCCCCTGCCGGATAAGTGCCGCTTCTGAATCCGACGAGGCGATCAGGAACCGGCGCGAATTCGAACCCAGATCAGCGGTTGAACAGCCTCCAGTGTCCTTCGGACACGACGTCGACACCGCCGTCGATCACCCGGATGGCGGTCTCGTCGTCGATGGCGTACGCGGGACCAGCGATCGTGGCCGCCCATCTCTCTGCGTCCGTCGTTGTGTTCTCCGGCAGGAGCTCATGGTCCAGGTGCGGGAAGATCGAGAAGTCGACGACACCGAGCGCGGTGTCCTCCCCAGTTGGCGGCTTCCATCCAACGAAGTCCTCGCCGATTCGCGGCGTCATCACCATGCTCCCGGCGCTCAGCCCGACCCAGACCGTCTCGCGTAGCGACGGAAGGAGATCTGCCAACCCCGACTGGCGCATCCAGTGGCACAGGTATAGAGCGTCCCCACCATTCACCAGCAGGACGTCTGCCTCGCGGACCCAGTCAACCCAGCGTTCTTCATCAATGCTGGGTAGCGCGGTGAGCTCCAGAACGCCCAAAGACTTCCACCCCAACTCGCACATGGGTGTGGACGCGTTGCCCGTGATGAAGCGCCAAGCCCCCGCGGGAGTGCCCTGAGGGTGCCCATACCCGGCAGTGGGGATGCATAGGGCGTTGGAGTCCGCAATCGGCTTCGCGAGCAGGCCGACCAGCGCGTTGTGGATGCTTGCGTTCTTGACACCGGCTGACGTGAGAAGTAGGCGCATGATGCTCTGACGTTAGCCGGAACTAGAAGTCATCGATCAGTTGGACACAATCGTGCCGGCCGTTGCCGCCGACCCCTCTGTGCCGTTCACCTACTCTGCGGGACCGAGCTCGTCTGCTGTGACGATGTGCGTCACTGGTTCGAGTTCCGCGCGTCGCGACGGTTCGAGCTGATCCACGATCAACGCTGCGCCCGCCCAGGTCGCGCCGGCCTGCTCGATCAGTCGCCTCGCTGCGAGGGCCTGGCTGCCGAGCTCCGCCCAATCATCCACGAGCAGCACATGATCCCGATCTGAGACCGACTGCTGCTGGAGTCGGAAGAGATGCTCGATGCCACGGTAGTCAGCGGTGGCGCGTCCGATGATCTTCGGTCCGGGGAACAAGCCGGCTTCCTTGCGGACGGGAACGAACCCGATGCCCGCTCTGACGGCCACGGCGCCACCGAGAATGAAGCCGCGCGACTCGATGCCGGCGACCTTCGTCGCGGAGGCGCTTGCGGCCACGCCTGCCAGGTGCTCCACGACCGCAGCGAGCACGTCACCGTCGTCGAACAGCCTCCACACGTCCGCGTGACCGTCGACCCAACGGAACGCTGCGAGAACCCGGTCCCGCACAACCGCCTCGGCCACCAGCAAAGGATGCCGTAGCCGTCCGCAATGCCCGAAAGGACGTGCCGCTATCTCTTGACTGCATACCTGACGTGAGTGGCGTAAGGCGAGCTGACGACCTTGCCCACCTCGAGATCGACGTCGCGGTCGAATCCGTCGAACAGCCGCTTCCCGGCGCCGAGGATGACCGGCGCCGTCGACAGCGCGAGCTCGTTCACCCGACCGGCCGCCAATGCCTGCCGAATCACGTCCGCCCCGCCACCGATCGCAACATCCTTACCGCGGGCCGCCTCGGTCGCCTGCGCCAGCGCGTCGTCGAGCCCGGACACGAACGTGAACCCCGCCTCCACGGCCGGCTGCTCTTCCGTCCGGTGCGTGAGCACGAACAGTGGCCCCGGGAACGGGTTCGTACCTCCCCAGGCCCCCGCTGCGTCGTACATTCCCCGACCGACGATTCCGGCGCCGAAGCTCGCGATGAGCTCGTCAAAGAACTCCTTGTCCGGGCCCTTCATCGCGAAGTCGTGTCCGCCGTCGTACGTCCACGGGCCGCCCATCACCCAGTAGTGCAGTCGCTCTCCGCCCTTGCCCAACCCGCACTCGGGTCCGTCCTCGGGTCCGGTGATGAAGCCGTCGACGGACACGGTGATAGAGGCGATGACGTTGCCCATGGTTCCTCCTCAATCGTTCGTCAATGAATAGACGCAGCAGAGGCCGCGAAGTCATCGCTCCGTTGGAAGTCGGGATGACTGCACGTCAGCCATCGCCATCGGAACGCTCCGACCCAACACCAGCCGCACTCCTAGGTGCCGTTCACCGGCGTTCGGCGAGGCGACCTGAACGCACTCATTTCAGATCCGCCGTGGGCGGCATAGCAGCCTTACTCGAGCGGTCTGGTCGGGGTGGACGAAGACCCGGTCGTAGCCGTGGCAGTTGGGGTTGATCGGGCAGCCAACGCAGTTGGCGACCGAGTACCAGCCGGTCGGGATGTTCGGCACGGTGAACCGGCCGGCTGCATCCGTCTGGATGCGACGTCGAGCCGGTCCAAAAACAGTGATCCGCTGCGGCAATCGGCGTACGCGCCCGTCGGGAAACCGCCGCAACGACCGACCGCTGATGGAGCCGAACCGCAGGTGCAAGGCGCGGGCCGGGCGCGGGAGGAGTGTGCCGCCGATTCGGAATCCGTGGTGGTCGGTGGACCGCACTCGCAACTCGACGGGTTGCGCGGGGTCGAGCACTGGCTCGTTGAACATGACGACGATCAGGTTGGTGCTGGAATCGTCGAAGCAAAATGGCCCGCCGTTCTCATGGGAGACCATGCTCACCCGATGCGCGGATGTTCGCAGCAGGCGACTGGGAGCCTCGACGCAGTTCGCGCTGCCCACTGCTATGTAGGCGAAGGTCGTCGGCGAGAACACGGCACCTGCGCCGGACAGTCGATTCTGGCGTTTGCCCGGCCGCTCCAGGCCGATGTGCACCGGCCAGGGCTGATTGAGGTGGCTGTAGATGTAAACGCGGAACGTCAACTTCGGCGGACGAGGCGAGCCGGATGGGGCGCCAGCCGGCGCGGAACCGGGTGTGCACGCCGCGGCCAGCACGAGGAGCAGCAGAAGCGCAGCGGTCAGCCAGCGCGATCGCTTCATGCGCCCAGGATCGTCGCGCGCGTTGTCTCCGACCAGCACGGTCAGGTCACAGATCCTGGCGACTGGCGGGCGAAGCACAATACCTAGGTGCCGATCACCGGCGTTACACGGTGCTTCTGTTGGTGACGATCCAACCGTCACCGGTCCAGTGGAGCAGCGTTCGCCGCTCGTCGCCACAGCCGTGAATGTTGCAGCCCGCCCGGTGGATCGCCGCGTTGATCTGCAGCTGGCCGTTCGTAATGCTGATGTCGGTTTCGCAGGTCGTCCGCTTGAAGATCGTCTGGGCGGCGTCACTGCTACTCGACAGCACTCGCCAGATGCGGCACCCACCGGACCCATGTGAGTCGAATGACGCGAGGACCTCCGGGTGGCCGTCAAGGGTGACGTCACCCAGGGAGAAGCTGAAGGACTCACCTAGTGGATTGCGGTGCGCTGTCTGGTGCCCGGGCGCCCCGACGAACTCCACATGGTTTGTGCCGTCGTAGTGCCAGTCGTAGATAACCCGCCACTTGAGGTACGGCGCGTAGAGACCGTCGGCCGGGGCTAGATCTCTCCCCGCCTGCCACAGCAGGAGTCCGGTATCCGGTAGCGCCCCGTATCTGTGGTCGGGCCCCTTCCATGCCACCACCACCTGCTCCGGCGTCGCACCCGTCGGAGGAACTGGTTGCAGCGACACGATGCTCGTCCCGGCGGGCGCGAAGCGGTCCATGTAGCCCATCAGCGATGCGTATGCGCGCACGGGGATCCGGCCATGTCGTGGATGGACCAGACGATCTTCGGCTCGGACGTACTTGGCATGGATGGCGTCAGCCGCCCGGTCTCTTTGCGCCGCGGTCGCGGCGGCCCTCGTCGCCGCGTCGTGGGCAGCGGCGGAGTCCGCTCGTACGGCAACC
>JAVEEH010000127.1 GCA_030840545.1 Frankiaceae bacterium
GCCTCGGTTTCGCCATGGTCAACCTCGCCTGCGGGCTCCTGGCCCTGGTGCCGATCCCGCCACTCGAGCTCGGGGTCGTGCTCTGGTCGCGGCTCCCTCGCTCGGCCGGCGCGCGCCGGCTGGCCTACCGCGTGCTCGAGGAGCAGTGGGGGGTCGCGGTCGTCCTGTTGCTGCTGCTCCTCCCGCTGGCCGGCCAGCAACCCGTTCTGCTCGCTCTGATCGACAGCATCGGCGACTCGATCCTCGGCACCCTCTGAGCGGCGGCGCGTCAGGGCCCGGCGAGGGCCGTCCTGGGCTACCGTCGGCGGGTGGCGAGCCGGGACCCATCGGCAGGGGACGAGATCCGGCTGCCGGACGTCGAGGACCACTCAGCCGAGAGCTTCCACGTCCACCTCGCTCAGTTCGAGGGCCCTTTCGATCTGCTGCTGTCGTTGATCGCCAAGCGCCAGCTCGACGTCACGCTGATCGCGCTCGCCCAGGTCACCGACGAGTTCATCGCCCACATCCGGTCCCGCGGTGAGGACTGGGACCTCGACCAGGCCAGCGCCTTCCTGGTGGTGGCCGCGACCCTGCTCGATCTCAAGGTCGCCCGCCTGCTGCCGTCCGGCGAGGTGGACGACGAGGACGACCTGGCACTGCTCGAGGCTCGCGACCTGCTGTTCGCCCGGCTGCTGCAGTACCGCGCCTACAAGGAGCTCGCCGCCATCATGGCCGACCGGTTCGCCCGGGAGGGGCGGCGCTTTCCCCGCGCCGTGCCGATGGAGCCGACGTTCCTGGCCCTGCTGCCCGAAGTGCTGCTCGGAGTCGGCGCCGAGCAGTTCGCCGCCGTCGCCGTCCGCGCTATGGCGCCGCGCCCGGAGCCGGTGGTGTCCATCGACCACCTGCACGCGCCCAAGGTCAGCGTCCGCGAGCAGGCCGTCCTCCTGGCCGCCCGGCTGCGCGCCGCCGGCCAGGGAACGTTCCGCGGTCTCACTGCGGATGCCGGCGCCGTGCTGGTCGTCGTCGCGCGCTTCCTCGCGCTCCTGGAGCTCTACCGGGAGGGCGCCGTCACCTTCGAGCAGATGAGCCCGCTGGGCGAGCTGCACGTGCGCTGGGTCCCTTCCGACGTTGCGAACGCCGAGCTCGAACGCTGGGCCCACGAAACCGGTGAGATCGACGACTACGACGCACCCGCCCCGCAGGAGCAGCCATGACCGAGGCCCACGACTTCACCGAGCACCACGCCGACCCGGGCACTCCGCTACCCGAGCTCCGGACGGCCCTGGAGGCGGTCCTGCTCGTCGTCGACGAGCCGGTCGCGGAGGTCGTCCTCGCCCAGGTCGTCGAACGACCCACCGAGGAGGTTGGTGCGCTGCTCCGCGAGATGGCGGCCGGCTACGACACCGAGGGCAGGGGATTCGAGCTGCGGAACGTCTCCGGCGGCTGGCGTCTCTACACGCGGGAGTCCTGCGCGCCCTACGTCGAACGGTTCGTCCGCGACGGTCAGCAAGCGCGGCTGACGCAGGCGGCGCTGGAGACCCTCGCCGTCGTCGCCTATCGCCAGCCCGTGTCGCGATCGAGGATCGCCGGGATCCGGGGGGTCAACGTGGACGGGGTGATCCGCACCCTGGTGAGCCGCGGGCTCGTCACCGAGGTGGCGACGGAGCGGGAGTCCGGCTCGATCCTCTACGGCACGACGGCGTACTTCCTCGAGCGGCTCGGTCTCGGCACCCTGGATGAACTGCCACCGCTGAGCGACTACCTGCCGGATCCCTACTCACTTGATGAAGACGATGTCTCCATCTCACATTGATGGTCAGTTGCCGGCTCCCGATGGCGTCCGGTTGCAGAAGGTCCTCGCGTCTGCCGGGTTCGGCAGCCGACGGGCCTGCGAGGAGATCATCGCTGCCCGTCGGGTGACCGTGAACGGGCTTGTCGCGACCCTGGGGGCGCGGGTGGACCCCGGTCGCGACGTGGTCCAGGTTGACGGGGTCGGCGTGCCGACTGCGGCCGGGCTTGTCCACGTGGCCGTCAACAAGCCGGTCGGGATGCTGTCGGCGATGACCTCCGAGGATGGCCGTCCGTGCATCGGTGATCTGGTCCGTGACCTCGCTGCCGGGCTGCACGACGTCGCCGGACTGCACCATGTCGGGCGGCTCGATGCCGACAGCGAGGGCCTCCTGCTGGTGACGAACGACGGGGCGCTGTCCCATCGGCTCATGCATCCGTCGTTCGGGGTCCCCAAGCGTTACCTGGTCGAAGTCGACGGCGTGGTGCCTCGGTCGCTGGGGCGTGAGCTCCGGGCCGGCGTCGAGCTCGACGACGGACCGGCCGCGGTCGACGACTACACCCTGGTGGACAGCGGTCCGGGGAGCACGTTGCTGGAGGTGGAGATCCACGAGGGGCGCAGCCGGATCGTCCGCCGGATGTTCGAGGCCGCCGGCCACCCCGTGCGCCGGCTGGTGCGCCTCAGCATCGGCCCGATCCGCCTCGGCGAGCTCAAGCCGGGCCGCTTCCGACACCTCAACCCGGCGGAGCTGCGCTCGCTCTACTCGGCCGTTGGACTCTGAGCCGACTTGACGACAAAGCGACTTAGCGGCAGAGCCGCGGGGGAGACGGCGAGTCCGCTGCCGCGGGTCGGAGAGAGTTCCCGAGTCGACAAGACGACACGGAGCTTTCTGGATTGCGCGTCAACGCGACACCTCGCCGGATCGGTAAGGTGCGCTGGCGACTCGTCGAGGTGGACGGGTCGGTCGGACGAGAGGACGTGACCGGGGTGCCGGTTCGAGCGGTCCGGGGGGCGACCCAGGTCTCCGCCGACGATCGGGACGCGGTGATCGCCGGCACGGCCGAGCTCGTGCGCGCGGTGCTCGACCGCAACGAGATCGACCCCGCCGACCTCATCAGCGTCATCTTCACCGCGACCCCTGACCTGACGGCTGAGTTCCCGGCCTACGCCGCCCGCGCCATCGGCATCACCGACGTGCCCCTGCTGTGCGCCACCGAGATCGACGTCCCGGGAGCGATGCCGCGGGTCATCCGGCTGCTCGCCCACGTGGAGTCCGGCCGGCCGCGGGGCGACTTCCACCACGTCTACCTCCACGGTGCAGCCCAGTTGCGCACCGACCTGCCCCGGTGACGGCGGCCAGGACGCGCTGGGAAGGGCGTCTCCTCGTGGTGGGCACCGGACTCATCGGCACGTCGCTCGGCCTGGCTGCGCGCGCCGCCGGTGCCGACGTGCTGCTCGCCGACGTGGACTCACGCCGGGTCGACCTGGCCGTGTCCCTGGGGGCCGGGCGGCCGGCCGAGGACGCCGTCGGCTCCGCTGCGGCGGCGGACCTGATGATCATCGCGGCGCCGCCCGCCGCGATCGGACCGATCGCCGAGGATGCCATCCAGCGGGACCTCGCCCAGACAGTCAGCCACGTCGGCAGCGTCCAGACGCAACCTCAGGTCTATCTCGAGACTCATGGGTGCCCCGTGTCTCGTTTCGTCGGGTCGCATCCCATCGCCGGACGAGAGCTCTCCGGCCCCGCCCACGCCGATGCGGGCTTGTTCCAGGACCGCCCGTGGGTGGTGTGTCCCACCGATGCAACCGCGGAGGACGCCACCGAGATGGTGCTCGGCCTGGCCCGAGCGTGCGGTGCCCAACCGGTCCTGCTCGACGCCGGCGCGCACGACCGGCTCTTCGCCCGGCTGTCGCACGTCCCTCAGCTCGTGGCCTCCGCCCTTGCCGCCTCACTCGCCGAGCTGGCGCCGGAGGGGGTCGCGCTCGCCGGCGCCGGGGTCCGTGACACGACCAGGCTCGCCGACTCCGAGCCCGAGATGTGGGCCGAGATCGCGATCGCCAACGCCGGTCCGGTGGCCGCCGGGATCCGTGCGGTCGCCGAGCCACTGCTCGCGGTCGCGGCCGCGCTGGAAGCTCACGGCGACGGTCACGCCGCCGTTCGCCGGCTGCTGGAAGGGGGCCGCACCGGCCGCGCGCTGCTCCCGGGCAAGCACGGCGGCGCGCCGACGGTCCTGGCCGAGGTGCAGGTGGTGGTCCCGGACCAGCCGGGCGCACTGGCCGACCTGCTCGCCGCCGTTGCCTCGGAACGGATCAACCTCGAGGACCTCCGGGTCGACCACTCACCGGAGCAACAGATCGGCATCGCCGAGCTCGTCGTCTCCTCTGCAGCCCGGGATGCGCTGGTCAGCGCCCTGCGTGGTGCCGGGTGGACGGTCACGTCCGGCGCCAGCACCGCGCTGTGACCGCCCAGCGCGGCTAGGCTTGGCTCTCGCCCGCTGACCACGCGCGGGCAGGCAGCCGAGCCAGCCGTTCGGCGGATCGACGTCCCGGACAGGTCCGGCGCAGGAGGACACGGTGCAGCAGCGCGCGGCCAGCGCACCTCTGCGCGCGGGGACCGTCGTCGCCATCGACGGTCCGTCCGGCTCCGGCAAGTCGACCGTCGCCCGGGAGGTCGCCCGCTCGCTCGGCTTCCGTTACCTCGACACCGGGGCCATGTACCGCGCGCTGACCTGGCTGGCACTGCGCCGCGGCCTCGACCTGACCGACGCAGGGGCACTCACGGCGCTGGCCGAGTCCGCCGAGCTGGAGCTGTCCACCGACCCGGATCGTCCCGGGGTCCGGGTCGACGGCACCGACGTCACGACCGAGATTCGCAGCGAGCCGGTGACGGCCGCAGTCAGCACGACCAGCGCTGTGCCGGGAGTGCGCGCCGAGATGGTGCGGCGGCAGCGCGAGGCGATCCGGCCGGGGGACGGCGTCGTCGAAGGGCGCGACAGCGGCACGACGGTCGCTCCGGATGCCACGGGCAAGGTCTTCCTCACCGCCGACCCCGCCGCGCGCGCGGCCCGCCGCGGTCGGGAGCTCGCCGGCCCGGCACTCGACGACGCCGTCGTAGCCGCGACCCAGGAGGCGCTGCTGCGCCGAGACACCGCCGACGCCGGTCGGGCCGCCTCCCCGCTCACCCAGGCTCCGGACGCGCTCGTGGTCGACGCCACGGACCTGACCGCCGACGCTGTCGTCGAGCAGGTCCTCGCCGCGGTGCGTGCGGCCGGCGCCCAGCGGGGGAATGCATGAGCGCCAAGCCGCTGCGCCGAGGCACCGATCCGGCTCGCGAGAGCATCCCTTTGGCCGTCGTACGCAGGTCCGCCGCCATGCTCCTGCGCCTGGTCTTCAGCATCCGCGTCATCGGCGCGGAGCATGTGCCGGCCACCGGACCGGTCCTGGTGGCCGGCAACCACACGGGCTTCCTCGACGGCCCGTTGGTCATGATCCTGCTGCCGCGGCCGTCGGCCTTCCTGGTCAAGAGCGAGCTCTACGACGGGCCCTTCCGGCGGGTGCTCACCTTCGCCCGCCAGATCCCTGTTCACCGCGGCTCACCGGACCGCACCGCACTGACCCGTGCGCTCGGCGTGCTGGCCGGCGGCGGTGTGCTCGGTGTGTTCCCCGAAGGCACCAGGGGCGAGGGCCGGCTGGAGAGCGTCCAGCACGGCATCGGCTACCTCGCCCTGCGAGCCGGCTGCCCCGTCGTGCCGGTCGTCTGCCTGGGCACCGCCGACGCGTTGCCCAAGGGCCGTAAGCTGCCTCGCTGGCGCACCCGGATCGACATCGTCTTCGGGCCGGCCTTCGATCTCGATGTCGACGGCAACCCGCGGGCGCGGAGCACGGTCGCCGCGGCGGCGGAGCAGATCCGGGTGCGGCTGCTCGCGCACCTGGACTCCCTCGACGGCCCCGGCGCATGAGCACCCCGGCGCCGCTGCCGCTCGTGGCCGTCATCGGCCGGCCCAACGTCGGCAAGTCCACGATGGTCAACCGCATCCTCGGCCGGCGCGAGGCCGTCGTCGAGGACGTGCCCGGCGTGACCCGGGACCGCGTCGCCTATGAGGCGGCCTGGGCGGGTCGGCGGTTCACCCTGCTGGACACCGGCGGCTGGCAGCGCGACGCGCGCGGGATGGCCGGGCGGATCGCCGAGCAGGCTGAGCTTGCCGTCGCTGCCGCGGACGTGGTGTTGCTCGTCGTCGACGCGAGCGTCGGTGTCACCGATGCCGATGAAGCGGTGGCGCGGGTGTTGCAGCGTTCCGGTAAGCCGGTCGTGGTGGCCGCCAACAAGGTCGACGACGTCCGGGCCGAGTCCGAGGTGGCCCAGCTGTGGGCGATGGGCCTGGGCGAACCCTTGTCGGTCAGCGCCCTGCACGGCCGGGGGAGCGGGGATCTGCTCGACGCCCTCGTCGCGTGCCTGCCGGATGTCGGCGCGGGCGCGACCGAGCCGAGCGGCGGTCCTCGTCGGGTCGCCCTGGTCGGACGCCCCAACGTCGGCAAGTCCAGCCTGCTCAACCGGCTCGTCGGTCAGGAGCGCGCACTTGTCGACCCCGAGGCCGGCACGACGCGGGACCCGGTCGACTCCCTGGTCGAGCTCGGGGACAAGACGTGGCGGTTCGTGGACACGGCCGGCTTGCGGCGCAAGGTGCGCGAGGCGAAGGGTGCGGAGTACTACTCCAGCCTGCGCACGGCCGCTGCCATCGAGGCGGCCGAGGTCGCCATCGTCCTGCTCGATGCCAGCGAGCCGATCAGCGAACAGGACCAGCGCGTCATCTCGATGGTGATCGAGGCCGGTCGCGCACTGGTCATCGCATTCAACAAGTGGGACCTCGTCGACGAGGACCGCCGCGCGCAGCTGGAGAAGGAGATCGAACGGGAGCTGCGCCGGGTTCCCTGGGCCGCGCGGGTCAACGTCTCGGCCCTCACCGGGCGGAGCGTGCAGCGCCTGGCTCCCGCGCTCGAACAGGCGCTGGACGGCTGGGAGACCCGGGTGCCGACGGCTGAGCTCAACGCGTTCATCGGCGACATCATCGCCGCTACGCCGCCGCCGGTGCGCGGCGGCAAGCAGCCGCGGGTGCTCTTCGCGACCCAGCCGGCGGTGGCTCCGCCGCGGTTCGTGCTGTTCACCACCGGGCCGCTGGAGGCGGCGTACCGCAGGTTCGTCGAACGCCGGTTGCGGGAGGCCTATGGCTTCCCCGGCACGCCCATCGACCTCGCGGTGAAGAGCCGCGAGCGCCGCCGGAAGTGAATGGTCGGGCTGACAGGATTTGAACCTGCGACCCCTTGACCCCCAGTCAAGTGCGCTACCAAACTGCGCCACAGCCCGATGCCCGGAAGTGTATCGGCCAGGCGCTTCATGTGATTTCGTACGGCGACAGTGATGGTCGCCCGAAACGAAGTCGCGTCACCGGCGCCGGAGCGGGTCTGGACGATCCCCAACCTGCTCAGCCTGCTCCGGTTGCTCGGCGTACCGCTGTTCCTCTGGCTCGCTCTCGGCCCGCATGCCGACGGATGGGCGTTCGCGGTGCTCGCTTTCGCCGGCGTCAGCGACTATGCCGATGGCAAGATCGCCCGGCGGTTCAACCAGTCGAGCCGGCTGGGAGCGCTGCTCGACCCGGCCGCGGACCGCCTCTACATCCTCGCGACGATCATCGCGCTCATCGTCCGCGGCATCGTGCCGGTCTGGCTCGGCGTGTCGGTGCCCGCCCGCGACCTGCTGCTGGCGTTCACTGTGCCGGTGCTGCGCCGGCACGGCCACAGCGTGCTGCCCGTGCACTTTCTCGGCAAGGCAGCGACGCTCAACCTGCTCTACGCGTTCCCGCTGCTGCTCCTCGCCGACGGCCACAACACGCTGGCGGACATCGCCCGGCCGTTCGGCTGGGCGTTTGCGGTCTGGGGAGTCGCGTTGTACTGGTGGGCGGGCTGGCTCTACGTGGTGCAGCTGCGCCAGATCATGAGCGACGACCGGACCAGGGGAGCGGCGCTGGCGCCAGGGGCCACGCCATGAGGGCCGTCGTCATGGCCGGCGGCGAAGGCAGCCGACTGCGCCCGATGACGGCCAACCTGCCCAAGCCACTGTTGCCGGTCGCCAACCGCCCGGTCCTCGAACACGTCCTGCGGCTGCTCCGGCGCCACGGGATCACCGAGACGGTCGTCACGGTGCAGTTCCTCGCCTCGCTGGTGCGCAACTACTTCGGCGACGGCGACGAGCTCGGCATGTCGCTTCAGTACGCGACCGAGCAGCGCCCGCTGGGGACCGCGGGGAGCGTGAAGAACGCCGAGACGGCGCTGCGGGACGAGGCGTTCCTGGTGCTGTCGGGAGACGCGCTCACCGACGCGGACCTGACCGGCATGGTCGACTTCCACCGCCGCAGCGGGGCGCTGGTGACGGTGGGGCTCAAGTCCGTGCCCGACCCGCTGGAGTACGGCATCGTGATCTGCGATCCCGACGGGCGGGTCAACCGCTTCCTGGAGAAGCCCACCTGGGGGCAGGTGTTCTCGGACACGGTCAACACCGGCATCTACGTCATGGAGCCCGAGGTGCTCGGCGACGTGCCCCTCGACGCCGAGGTGGACTGGTCAGCGGATGTGTTCCCGCAGCTCATCGACCGCGGCGCCCCCCTGTTCGGATATCGCTTCGACGGTTACTGGGAAGACGTCGGAACGCTCGAGAGCTATCGACAAGCACACCTCGCAGTGCTTAACCGTGAAGTCGAGATCGAGATTGGTGCCTTCGAGGTCAGTCCTGGGGTCTGGCTGGGCGAGGGCGCCGAGATCGACCCCGACGTGGAGATCAACGGCCCGGTCCTGGTCGGCGACTACAGCCGGGTCGAGGCCAGTGCCCACCTGGAGCCCTACGCCGTGCTCGGGGCCAACGTGGTCGTCAAGGCCGGCGCGATCATCGAGCGCTCGATCGTGCACGACAACGTCTTCATCGGCCAGCGGGCAAGCCTGCGCGGCTGCGTGATCGGGCGCAACACCGACGTCATGCGGTCCGCCCGGATCGACGAAGGTGCGGTCGTCGGCGACGACTGCGTCATCGAGCAGGAGGCGTTCCTGTCGGCCGGCGTCCGCGTCTATCCGTTCAAGACTGTCGAGGCCGGCGCCGTGGTCACGTCCAGTGTCATCTGGGAGTCCCGCGGGCACCGCAGCTTGTTCGGCCCGCGAGGAGTGTCCGGACTCGTCAACGTCGAGATCACGCCCGACCTGGCCGTCCGGCTCGCATCGGCCTGGGCGACGACGCTGCGCAAGGGCAGCGTCGTCATCGCCAGCCGAGACGTCTCCCGGGCGGCGACCGCGCTCAAGCGGGCTGTGGTGAGTGCGCTCACGGCCAGCGCCATCGACGTCCGCGACCTCGAGGTTGCGCCGGCGCCGGTCACCCGGTTCGCGACCGCACACAGCGACGCGGTCGGCGGCATCATGATCCACACGACTCCCGGCGACCCGCAGAGCGTCGACCTGGTGTTCCTCGACGACGGCGGCGCCGACCTTTCGCCGTCCGACCAACGCCGCCTCGAGCGGGTGTTCAGCCGGCAGGAGTTCCGCCGCGCCTTCCCGGGAGAGATCGGGCAGCTGTCCTATCCCGCCCGCACTGTCGACACCTACGCCCAGGAGGTGCTCGCCAGCGTCGATGCCAGCGGGATCGCCGGCACCGACCTGCGGGTCGTCATCGACACCGCCGGCGGGGCGGCCGCTGTGGTCCTCCCGACGCTGCTGGGGCGGATGGGCGTGGACGCCCTGATCGTCAACGGCCGGCTGGACGAGGCGTCGCCGACGGAGTCACTCGCCGCCCACATGCAGGGTCTCGCCCGGCTCGGGGAGCTCGTGGCCTCGTCTCGGGCCGCGTTCGGCGCGCGGTTCGACCCGGTGGCCGAGCGGCTGGCGCTCGTCGACGAGCGGGGCCAGATCATCCATGACGACCGAGCCTTGCTGGTCGTCATGGACCTCGTGGCCGCCGAGCGCCGCTCCGGTCGGGTCGCCCTGCCGGTCACGACGACTCGGGTGGCAGAGCAGGTCGCCGCCTTCCACGGGGTCGACATCGAGTGGACGGGTACGTCGGCGACCGGCCTGTCCGCCGCCGCCGGGCGCCCCGGTGTCGTCTTCGCGGGAGACGGTCATGGCGGTTTCGTGATCCCCGAGTTCTCGGCCGCCGTCGACGGGGTGGCCACCTTCGTGCGCCTGGTCGGGCTGGTGGCCCGCACCAAGCTGACCATGAGCGAGATCGGGGCCCGCATCCCGGACGCGTTCGTCGTGCGCCGAGCCGTGGCGACGCCGTGGTCGGCGAAGGGCACCGTGATGCGGGCGGTGCTCGAGGCAGCCGGAAACCGCACCGTCGAGACGACCGACGGTGTTCGCGTGGTCGAGCCGGACGGCCGGTGGGCGCTGGTGCTGCCCGATCCGGCTGAGGCGGTCACCCACATCTGGGCGGAGGGATCCAGCGACGCCGCAGCCGAGGAGCTGCTCGACCAGTGGGCCGCCGTGGTGGAGGCGACCCACTCCTGACCCGCGGGAGCGGGGTCGGGACAATGCCCCGATGACCGATTCGTCCCGAGCGACCGAGCCGGCGGCGGGG
>JAVEEH010000147.1 GCA_030840545.1 Frankiaceae bacterium
TCACGGGCTGGGGCCGCATCCGCATCGGCGACCGTGTCTTCGTCAACAGCGGCGTCGTCATCATGAGCGTGGTGGAGGTCACGATCGGCAACGACGTGGCGATCGCCAACGAGGCCTACTTGATGGACACCGACAGCCACGGCGTCGAGGGGCGTCCGGTGAAGAACGAGCCGGTGCGGATCGGGGACGGGACGTGGATCGGCGCCCGCGCCATCATCTTGCCGGGAGTGACGATCGGCCGCCGTTGCCTCGTGGCCGCGGGCGCGGTCGTGAGCCGTGACGTCCCCGACGACACCCTCGTCGCCGGCAACCCCGCACAGGTCGTCCGCGAGCTCACCTATCCCGACGGGGTCACGCGCGCCTGGCACGACAGCTGACACCGCCTCGGCGTGTGGCACGCTGGGCGCGATGACACCGGCGGTGGTCCTGACCTGGATCCCGGTCGTGCTGCTGCTCGACCGTCACGCCACCCTGACCCAGCAGCGGTTGCTCGGTGTCGGCACCTGGCTGCTGCTCATCGCCCTGCTCGCGCGGGAGAACAACCGCACCCGCGCACAGGTCGCCGTCGTGGTCGTCTTCGCCACGCTCGTCGAGTATCTGTTCGCCGGCTGGCTCGGGGTCTACGTCTATCGGCTGCACGACGTGCCGTGGTTCGTGCCGCCGGGCCACGGCCTGGTCTACCTGGGCGCGTTGGCCATCGGCCGATCCGCCTACGTCGGACGACAACGTCGTTGGCTCGTGCCCGCGACGCTGGTCGCGGCCGGGGGCTATGCGACCTGGGGTCTGCTTCTCTCCGGCCGCCGGGACGTGCTCGGCGCGGTCTGGTTTGCCTGCCTCGCGGTGTTCCTGCTGCGCGGCCGCAACCCACTCGTGTTCATCGGTGCGTTCGTCGTGGTGACTTATCTCGAGCTGCTCGGCACTGGCCTCGGGACGTGGACCTGGCAGGTGCGCGACCCGATTCTCGGCGTCGTCGCGATGGGGAACCCGCCGTCGGGTGCGGCCGGCGGTTACGGCTTCTTCGACGCAGCCGCGCTGTGGCTAGCGCCCAGGCTCGTCGGCCGGCGCGAGCGCCGACAGCACCGCGAGAACGTCGTCGTGCAGCAGGCCGTTCGTGCACACCACGCTGCCCCCGTCGGGGCGGTCGACGCCGGCTAGGTCGGTGAATCGACCGCCGGCCTCCTCCACGATCGGCTGCAGCGCTGCCAGATCCCACAGCGACACCTCCGGCTCGCAGGAGACATCAACCGCACCTTCCGCGACCAACATGTGCGACCAGAAGTCCCCGAACGCCCGGGTGCGCCAGACCTGTCGGGTCAGCGCGAGGAACTGGGCGAGCCGACCGTGCTCGTCCCAGCCCGACAGCGACGCATAGGACAAGAACGCGTCCGACAGCGACGACACCTTCGACACCGTGCAGGCATGCCGGGCCGCCAGCGAGCCGCCGGCCCAGGCGCCCTCGCCGCGCGCCGCCCACCATCGCCTTCCGAGGGACGGAGCCGACACGACGCCGAGCACGACCCGGTCGTCGACCTCGAGCCCGAGCAGCGTCGCCCACGTCGGCACGCCGCGCACGAAGTTCTTGGTGCCGTCGATCGGGTCGATGATCCAGCGCCGCGCCGAGTCGCCGGTCGTCCCGCGCTCCTCACCGACGACGGCGTCCCCGGGACGCTCGGACCCGAGGGCTCGGCGTACGGCGTCCTCGACGCTGCGGTCCGCGTCGGTGACCGGCGTCAGGTCCGGCTTGGTCTCCACGACGAGGTCGGTAGCAGCGAAGCGGGCGACCGTGGTGGCATCGGCCTCGTCACACAGCCGGTGCGCGAGCGCGAGGTCCTCACTCCACCTGGCCACGAGAACTACCCTACTGGTGCCTTGACACGGATGGCCTCGGTGTAAACACTGCGGATGATGACCGAATCGCGTTCGACATCGCCATCGACTCGGGACGCCCTGCTCGACGCGGCCTACGACGCCGCGGTCGCGGGCGACTGGGCGCGCACGCGGATGCTGGACGTGGCGCGCGCGGCCGGGCTCAGCCGGCAGACGCTCTACAACGAGTTCGGCTCCAAGGACGCGCTGGCGCAGGCGCTGGCGATGCGCGAGGTCGCCCGTTTCATCGAGGGCACCGAGCGGGCGCTCGACGAGGCGCACCCCGACGACCCGATCCAGGCCGTCGCAGCGGCGGCGCTGTCCACGTTGCACCGGGCCGCTGACAACCCGCTGCTCAAGGCCGCACTCGTGGACGACACGAGCGGTCTGCTCGCCTACCTGACCACCCGCGGCGAGCCCGTCATCAACGCGGCCCGGGCGAGCTTCGAGAACTACTACGCGACCCACTGGCCGTCCCTGTCCCTCGACGCCATCCGCCTCGCCGCCGAGACCATCACCCGGCTCACGCTGTCCCACGTCGTCATGCCGGCTGACGTGCCGGCCGAGACCATCGCCACGCAGTTCGCCGACCTCGCCCGCAAGCTCCTCCGAGAGGACACCGAGTCATGAGCAGCGCTCCGAAGTACGCCGTCCCCGTCGACGTCAACGAGCGGTGGACCGTCGAGGTCAACAGCCCGTCGCAGTTCACCTGGGAGTACGACGACGGCCGCGACCGGCTGCTCAGCCTCTACCAGAAGGGCAAGGACAAGCAGTGGGACACGACCAAGCGCATCGACTGGTCGATCCCCGTCGAGCCGCACAACCCGATCGGACTGCCGGACGAGTTCAACCCGTTCCGCGGCGCGGACTTCTACGAGCGCTTCACCCAGAAGGAGAAGGACAACTTCGCCCAGCACCAGGCCGCCTGGACCTGGAGCCAGTTCCTGCATGGTGAGCAGGGTGCGATGGTGGTGTCGGCGCGCATCGTCGAGACGGTGCCCGACCTCGACTCGAAGTTCTACGCCGCGACCCAGACCATGGACGAGGCCCGGCACGTCGAGACGTTCGCGGCGTTCCTGCAGGACAAGGTCGGGTTGATGATGCCCGTTAACGACGACCTCGCGAAGCTCCTCAAAGAGGCTCTCGTCGCCAAGGAGTGGGACTACGCCTACCTCGGCATGCAGGTGCTCATCGAGGGTCTCGCGCTCGCCGCGTTCGGCGTCTTCCGCGACATGGCGACCAACCCGCTGGCCAAGCAGCTGCTCGCTTACGTCATGCAGGACGAGGCTCGGCACGTCGCGTTCGGACGGATGGCGCTGCGTGACTACTACCAGGAGCTGACGGACAAGGAGCGCGACGAGCGCGAGGAGTTCGTCGTCGAAGGCTGCTGGCTGATGCGCAACCGCTTCCTCGGGCAAGAGGTCTACGAGACGCTCGAGCTGCCGGTCGACGAGTGCATGGAGATCTCCGAGAACTCCGAGATCACCAAAGCGTTCCGCTCGCACCTGTTCAGCCGCATCGTGCCGTGCGTGAAGGACATCGGCCTGTGGGGCGACAAGGTGCAGAAGTGCTACGCCGAGATGGGCGTGCTCGACATGGCCGGGTTCAACCTCGACGAGCTGATGAAGGCCGACGAGGACTACGCCGAGCAGGTCGACCGCGAGAAGTCCGAGTTCTCCGCTCGCGCCGCCGAGGTCGACCAGGCGATCGAGCTCGGCGCCTCCGCCTGAACCGAGTTGTCAGATGCTGAGACCGCTATAGCCCTCGGTGCGTCTGACAAGTCCCCGGTCTGCGCGGCGCTCAGTCGGCGGAGCGGCTGACCAGCAGCCGGCGCAGCGAGTCGAGTCGTTCCGGATGCGCGTGGCCCGAAGACACCCACTCGTCCAGGCAGCACACCTGCGGGTCGAGATGGTCGCAGTCGCTCGGGCACTCGTCGGTCCCCGGCGCGAGGTCCGGGAAGCACGCAACCAACCGATCCCGGTCGACGTGGGCGAGCCCGAACGAGCGCACGCCAGGTGTGTCCACAACCCAGCCACCGAAGGGCAGCGGCAACGCGATCGCCGCCGTCGTGGTGTGCAGCCCCTTGCCGGTGGCGAGGCTGACCGTGCCGATCCGCTGCGTTGCGTCCGGCACGAGCGCGTTGACGAGTGTCGACTTGCCCACACCCGAGGTGCCCACGAACACCGTCACCCGGGCGCGCAGCCGTTCGGTCAGCGTTGCCACCGCCGCGTCTCTTGTCTCAGCGCTCGACGTGACGATCTGTACGCCGGCCGAACGGTAGATCTCCAGCAGGTGCTCGGGCGGCGCCAGATCTGTCTTCGTGACGCACAGCAGCGGTTCGACGCCGGCGTCGATCGCGGCAACGAGACAACGATCGACCAGCCGTGGCTGCGGTGGCGGATCGGCGACCGAGCACACGACAACAAGCTGATCGGCATTGGCGACGATGATGCGTTCGACCGGATCGTCGTCGTCCGCCGTACGACGCAGCACTGAGCGCCGCTTCTCGACCCGGACGATGCGCGAGAGCGTGTCCGCGGCACCCGTCACGTCTCCGACCACCGCGACCTCGTCGCCGACGACGACGCTGCGCCGACCCAGCTCGCGGGCCCGCATCGCGACGAGGATCGTGCCGTCCTCCAGCAGGCATCCGTAGCGACCGCGGTCGACCGTCACCACGCGCGCCGACGTCGCGTCGCCGTGCTCCGGACGCAACCGGCTGCGGGGCCGGGAGCCACGCCCGGCCCGGCCGAAGCTGTCCTCCGCGTCCCGCGGCTGCCGGCTCAGGGGGCGCCGCCGGACAGCATCGACAGCCACGCATCCGCGAACCCGGGGAACGTCTTCGCCGTCGTCTCGACGTCCTGCACCAGCACCCCGGGGACGACCAGTGCGAGCACGGCTGCCGCCATCGCCAGCCGGTGGTCGGCGTAGGTCCGGAACAGGCCGCCCACCATGGGTCGGGGCTCGATCCGGAGGCCGTCCGGCTCCTCGTTCACCCGCGCCCCGAGACCGCCGAGCTCGTGGGCGAGCGCCGCCAGCCGATCGGTCTCGTGCCCGCGCAGATAACCGATGCCGGTGAACCTCGACGGCGTCTCGGCGAGGACCGCAACAGCCGTCAGCACCGGCGTCAGCTCGCCGGCGTCGCGCAGGTCGAGGTCGGCCCCGGTCAGTCGCCCGCCACCGCGGACGACGAGCGATCCGTTCTCCCGGTGCGACGACGCACCGAACGCCTCGAGCAGCCGGGGCAGGTCGGCTCCCGGTTGCGAGCTGCGTTCGGGCCAGTTCGGCACCCGCACCTCGCCACCGGTCACTACGGCGGCTGCGAGGAACGGCGCGGCGCTCGACAGGTCGGGCTCGATCACCTCGTCGCGGCCGGCCACCGGCCCCGGTTGCACCTGCCAGCCCCCGGGTTCGGCGTCGTCGACCCGCACCTGCCGGTCGCGCAGCATCGAGACCGTCATCGCGAGGTGCGGAGCGTTCGGGACCGGGCGGTCCCCGATGTGGACGACGCGTACGCCGGCCTCCCAACGCGGCGCGGTCAGCAGCAGCGCACTGACGATCTGGCTGGAGGCGGAAGCGTCGACGCGCACCTCACCACCGCGCAGGCCGCCCGTGCCGGTGACGGTGAGAGGCAAGGCCGCGCGACCACCGTCGTCGACCCGGGCGCCCAGGTCACGCAGCGCGCCGAGCAGCGCTGCCAGTGGGCGCTCGCGCGCCCGCGGGTCGCCGTCGAACGTGACTGCCCCGTCGGCCAGCGTGGCCAGGGCCGGGAGGAAGCGCATCACGGTCCCGGCCAGCCCGACGTCGACCGTCGCCGGCCCGCGCAAGGCCGCCGGGGTCACCACCCACGCGTCGCCGGCTGCCACCACATCGGTGCCCATGGCGCACAGCCCGGCGGCCATGAGCTCGGTGTCGCGACTGCGCAGCGGACGGGCCAGGCGGCTCGGTGACGCTGCCAGCGCGCTCAGCACGAGCGCACGGTTGGTCACCGACTTCGATCCGGGCACGCTGACGGTCGCCCGCACCGGCCCGGCGGCCACCGGCGCCGGCCAGAGTGCCTCGCCCGGCGTGCTGGTCACGCGTCGCATGCTCCCACTGCGCGGAATCAGGCAGAATGACTGTCGTTGCCTGAGGCCGACTCGGTCGTTGAACCGGTCAGGAGCCGCCGGCCCCGTCCGCCCGACCAAAGGATGCCGACCAGATGCTGCGCAGATGCGGCGCGATCTTCACCGCCGGCGTCGCCGCCGTCGTGCTCGCCGGTTGTGGCGGGTCCGCCGGCTCCACGGGTGCAGCTCCGCCGCCCACGACCGCGCCGACCGTCACCGTGCCGGCCTGCCCGACGATCGCCACGAAAGCGCCCGTCTGGCCGGCCAAGGTGCCGAAGGACCTGCCCAAACCCCCGCAGGCGCACATCCTCAGCCAGCAGACCGCCAGCGACGGCGTCTACGTCCTCAAGTTCCGCACCGACACCTCGCTGCGCTCCAGTGTGCTGTTCGTCGTGGAGCATCTCCCCAAGGCGGGCTACGTCCTGGGCCGCGGCGACGCGGAGGCCACCGAGGCGGACGCGCCGTTCCTGCACGGCAACACCAGAGGGTTGATCCGGATGCTGGAGACAGGCGCCTGCACGACCGACTGGCTGCTGGCCACGGTCGACACGCAGGCACCTGTCGGCAACTCGCCACTGCTGACGCCGCACACCCCGACCGGCAGCCCGTCACCGCTTCCCTTCGGCTGACGGGCGGGCCGGACCGGCCGCCATAGGCTGCCGCCATGAGCGGGGGCGTGCTGCTGCAGGCCGTGGTCAGCGGTCTGTCCGTCGGTGCTGTCTATGGCCTGGTCGGTCTTGGCTTCACCCTCGTCTGGTCCCTGACCCGGGTGCTCGCGCTGGCCCACGGCGACATCGTCGTCGGCTCGGTGCTCGTCGCAGTGCTGGTCATCGTCGGCCGCACGCCGGTGGCGCTCTCGCCGGGCGTGGCTCACTCGATCGGGCTGGTGCTGCTCGCTCTGGTGGCCGGTGTCCTCCTCTCGCTCGCTGCCTACGCCGTCGCCGTACGTCCGTTCCTCGACCGGGGCCAACGCTCGGAGGACGTGCTCGGCTGGGTGGCGGGTGGGGTGACCACGGGTCTTGTCGTCCGGACCGGGCTCGGGCTCGCGCTGCCGGCCGCGGCCTACGCCGTGCCCGACCCGCTGCATCTCGACGCGTTCACGGCGAGCGGGTCGGTGCGGTTGCCCGGTGGTGGTTCGGTCGCCGTGCGCTCTTTCGGGGTGCTGGCCGTCGCGCTGGTCGTGGCCGCGGCGGCGGACTGGTTCGTGCGCTCCTCCCACGCGGGGCGGGCGATGCGCGCCGTCGCCGACGATGTCGATGCGGCGGCGCTGTGCGGTGTGCCGGTCGGCCGGGTGGTGCTGATCGCCTTCGGGCTCGCCGGATTGCTCGCCGCGGTGGCCGGGCTGCTCGACGTCCCGGGTCGCAGTGTTGCTGTCGACAGCGGGGTCGTGCTGGGTCTGGCGGGAGCCGCCGCAGCGTTGCTCGGACGGCTCGGCTCGCCGCGGGGCGCGGTGGTCGGGGGGTTGGCGCTGGGCGTCGGCCAGCAGCTGGTCGGCGCGTGGCCGCACCTCGGCGCGTCGTGGGCGCCGATCGTCCCGTTGGCCGCACTCGTGGTGGTGCTCGCCGTGCGGCCGGGTGGGTTGCGGGCCGGCCGACAGGTCGCCGCGGAGTGAGGACGTTTGCGACCGACCTCTATCTCCTGGTGGCGGCCTACGGACTCGCGCTGCCCGTCTCCTACGCCGGGCTACCGGTGCTGGGGCAGGGTGCCTTCGTAGCGGTAGGAGCATTCGGGACGTTGCTGCTTGCCGCGCACGGCACGCCACTGCTCGTCGCGGTCGCGGTCGCGGTCGCGGTGGCAGCGATGGCGGGCTACCTCGCCGGGTTCGCCGGCGCCCGGCTCAGCGGCGCGTCCCTGGCCCTGGCGACCTGGGGGCTGGCCTGGCTTGCCTATGCCGTGCTGGTGCAGTTCCCGGCCGTGTCCGGTGGCAGCCAGGGGCTCGTGCATCGCACGCCGGCGCAGCTCGTCTCTCCCTCGCTCGGTCTCGTCGTGACGCTGCAGCCGTGGGTGCACGCGTTGTTCGCCGGCGTCGTCGCCGTGCTGCTGGCGGCGATGCTGTGGCGGGCGACGAGTGGGCCGTGGGGGCTGGACTGGTCGGCGTTGCGCACCGGTCCCGCACTCGCCGACTCCCTCGGCGTCCCGGTGCAACGGCGGCGCCGGTCGCTGCTGTCGGCGAGCGCCGGCCTCGGCGCGCTCGCCGGTGCCGGGACAGCGGTGCTCGTCGGCGTCGTCTCGCCGACCGACTTCTCGCCGTTGCTGTCGCTGCAGCTGTTCGTCGCGGTTCTGGTGGGCGGAACGGCGAGCTGGTGGGGCCCACCGGTTGGCGTCGGGCTGCTGGCCGCGCTGCCGTCCGCGTCCGACGGGATCTCGTCGGCGCTGAACGTCGATCCGCTGCGGGCTCGCGCCGTGCTCACCGCGGCGTTGCTCGTCGCGGCGTTGACGCTTCGCCGCCCCGTCGGCGAGGTGGTGCGACGACTGCTCGCCCGGCTGCCGGCCAGGCCGATGGACGAGCCGCCAACGGTTTCCGCACCGGACAGGTCGTCGCGTCGAGTGAGCTCGCCGTTGCTTCGCATGAGCGGCGTTCAGGTCAGTTATGACGCGGTGCGTGCCTTGGACGGTGTCGACGTGGACCTGAGCAGCGGTGAGGTGCACGCCCTGGTCGGCCCGAACGGCAGTGGCAAGTCGACGGCATTGCGTGTCCTCGCTGGCGTCGTTGCGCCGGACGCGGGCGTCGTCGAGATCGCCACGCACCCGGCGCCGCGACCCGGCGCTGCGGCTCCGCGGGTCCGTGCCGGTGTCGTGCGGACCTTGCAGCGAACGGCGACGTTGGGCGCATTGCCGACCGGAGTCCAGGTCGCGGTGGGCGCGCGGGCGCAAGAGAACATCGCTTTCCTCGGGGTGCGGCATCTGTTGGCCACGCCGGTCTCGCGCGCTGCGGCGGTCGCGCGTCGGCAGGCAACGGCCGGCGCGTTGGATCTCGTCGGCCTGGGTGACCGTGCGTCAGTCGAGGTGGCCCGGCTCGACAGCTCCGAGCAGCGCCTGCTCCAGATCGCCCGTGCCATCGCGACGGGTGCGCCCGCCGTGTTGCTCGACGAGCCCGCGGCAGGCATGTCCCGGCGTCAGCGCGACAATCTTGTCCGGGTGCTTCGGCGTCTTGCTGCGGCAGGCCATGGCGTGCTGCTCGTCGAACATGACATGGGTCTGGTCGGGCGCGCGGCCGACCGGGTCACCGTGCTCGCCGAAGGGCGAGTGCTTGCCACCGGCCGGCCGTCAGACGTGCGTCAGGACCCGGCCGTACGTCGTGTCTACTTCGGCGACCCGGATCTCGGTAGTCGTCCCACGGCAGAGGAGCAGACAACCACGTGACTCGTCGGCCGGTCGCCCCGCTCGTGTTCGCCTTGATCGCCGCGAGCGTCGGCGTCGGCTGCAGCAGCACACCGTCCGGCGGTGCCGTCACCGTCGTCGTCAGTGCGCCGGTGTCCACGTCACCGTGGATCGCCGACTTCGAACGCAACGGCGCCCAGCTCGCCGCGGCACAGCTCAACGCCGCCGGCGGCATCGTGTTCGGCGGGCGGAGCCATCACGTCGTCGTCGATGTCCGCGACAACGGCGGTTCGCCGCAACGAGTGGTCGCCGACGCCCGTGCCGCGGTGGCGCAGCACGCCGCGGTGCTCATCATCGACGGCGTCGGCGCGGCTGCGGTCGCGGACGTGACCGACCCCGCCGGCCTGCCGGTCTTCGTCGTCTTCGACGGCGGCGCGAGCTTCATCGATGCCCAGGCCCGGCCCACCTTGTTCCGGCTGGCGCCGGCCGATCAGCCGATGGCGGTCCGGCTGGCCGACTACCTCGCTGGCAGCCATCCGCGGGTGGGAATCCTCAGTGACGACACCGGGTTCGGGGCCGACGGCAGGACAGCGCTGCGCGCCGCGTTCATCCGTGACAAGAGTCCGATCGTGTCCGCGGCGACCGTCCCGACGGGGGCGCCCGACGTCGGCACCCAGGTGCTCGCTGCCCGCCATGCCGGTGCCACCACGCTCGTCGTGTGGGCCGGCGCCCCCATCGTCGCCGCGACCATCCAGGCCGCCCGGACAGCAGGGTGGAGCGTGCCGATCTGGGCGGGTCCCACTGGCGAGGACCCGCTGGTGCGCCAGCGACTCGCAGGGCACGTCGACTGGCTCACCGGTGTGGGCTTCGTATCGTTCCGCATCACTGCGGAAGTCGGACCGAAGCCGTTCGCGACCTACCGCGCTGCTTACGAGAAGAAGTACGGCGTCGACAAGGTCGGCGTGCAACAGGGCGGAAAGGAGGTCGTGCAGCCGCCGGACTGGTCGATGTACTCCTACGACACCGTCAACCTCATCGCAGCCGGGCTGCGCATTTCCGGTGCCGTTGGTGCGCCGCTGCTCCACACGCTGGAGGGCAAGGTCGTCGTCACCGGCGCCAACGGCGACGAGCGCGGCTACCTTGCTTCGACGCGGGAAGGCGTGTCACCTGATGACATGTACTTCGCGAGGTTCCACGGCTTCGTGTTCCAGCCGGCGACGGATGACCTGCTGTCGCAGCACCTTCCCGTCGTCCCGCAGACTTCCTGATCACATGACCAGGGACACGGACAGCTAGGCGATGTGCGGGCGTTACGCATCGGCGCGATCGGTCGAGGACCTGGCCGAGGCATTCGGCATCGGCGTGCACGACGTCGACTCGGTCGCCGAGGCCGACTGGAACATCGCACCGACCAAACCAGTGACCGCCGTGCTCGTCACCGACAACCACCGGCGCCTCACCACACTGCGCTGGGGACTCGTGCCTGCGTGGTCGATCGACCCGACCGTGGGTGCGCGCATGATCAACGCCCGCATCGAAACGGTGGCCGACAAGCCGGCGTTCCGTGACGCCCTGGCCGCCCGCCGCTGCCTGCTTCCCGCCGACGGTTGGTATGAGTGGGCGGTGCAGCCCGGCGGCATCCGGCAGCCTTACTACCTCACCCCTCCGGACGGCCGGGTCATCGCCTTCGCGGGGTTGTGGGAGATCTGGCGCGACGCCGAGGGTCGGCTCCTGCACTCAGCCACGATCCTCACCGGTCCGGCGCCCGACGACTTGAGCCACGTGCACGACCGCTCGCCCGTCGTTCTCGCGGCCGCTGACTGGGCGGCGTGGCTGGACCCGGACACGACTGACGTCCGGCGGCTGCTGCGACCGACCGGGGCCGGTGTCGTCGCAGCCCGGCCGGTAGGTCTCGCCGTCGGCGATGTACGCAACAACGCACCGACGCTCACAGATGCGGTCGAATTGACCGAGCAGCCCCCGCTGTTCTGAGACTCCGCCGCCGTGCCCGCCACTACGCTCGGCGCGATGCGCATGCGCGGGCTCGCTGCCGCGGTCGCCGGCGTCGCCGGCGCCGGGTCCGCCCATGCCCTCGATGTCGCGGGACTGCTGCCGGGCGTGCACGAGACAGCGGCGGTCCGCCATGGCCTCGGCCCGGGCGCAACGGTTGCCTGGCTTGCGATCGCCGGCTTGCTCGCGGCGATAGCCGCGTTCACCAGGCCGATGGTCGTCGGCGGTGTTGCGGCGATCGCCGTGAGTGCAGTGCCGGAGCTCGTAGGCCGCCACGATCCGGGAGCCATAGGCGAGCCGGGCGCGCTCGCCGGCGCGTTGGTGCAGTGGCTCCTGCTCATGGCTGTTGTCGCCGTCGTCGTGCTGCTCGACCGTCGGCTCTCGATCGGGCTTCTCGTGCCCTTCGCGTGGCGGCCGGGGTGGCGCGTGCCATCGAGTGCCCTTGCGCGGGGGGTTGCTGCCGAGCCGGCCGAACGCGGCCGGCCGCGCGGGCCGCCTGCCGCTTCCTCTTGTCCCTGTTTCTTCAGACAGAGAGGAAGAGCATGTCCGCAATCCGCGCGGCCGCCTCGTGGCGGTCGCGGTGAAGCGTCTTGTCATCGCATTGGTCGCGCTCGTGGCTGTCGGCCTGATCGCATTGGTCGGCTGGCGCATCTTCGAGCACTTCGACCAGCAGGACAAGATCAAGAACGCCAACAAGTCCTGCGCGACGTTCGACGTGCAGAACCCGTCCGCAACTCTGCCGGCAGGCTTCACGCTGCCAGCCGGTCAGAAGCTCCTCGATGCCACCAAGGCCGGGGCAACGACCATCGTCTTCGCCAGCCTTCCCGGCGTGCGAGCCGACCTGGTCGCCATCCGGGACAGCGTCGTACAGGAGCTCGCGGCGTCCGGTTATCAGATGACAGCTCACGACCAGGAGCCCACCTTCGAGGCGGACGCGACCCTCACCAGGGCCGGCGTTTCCGACTCGATCAACGTCCGACCGCTGTGCTCGGGTCGGGTCGTGGTCAGGTACACGCTCCACTGAGGAGAAGGCCAGCACAGTCAGCAGGCTGACCTGAGATCACAGCCTGCGACGCAACAGGACGGCGTTGCCGACGACGGCGAGCAGTGCAAGCGCGGCTGCGGTGATGGCACCGGGTCGCGGCTGCAAGCCGTCGTCGGCGCGTTGAGTCCCTGGTGACTTCGCGATGACGTAGGTGAAGGTCGACAGGTCCGACCCAGGCGCGTCGGCCTGCAGATAGGGGCTGTACTCCGCGGACCTGGCTGCGGCCGCGGCTGCGGCGACCATGGCCTGAGTTGCCTGCGTGCGTGCTGTCGGCGTCGGGTGGCCGGCCGCCCATTGGCGCCAGGTCTTCGCGGGCGCCGGCGGAGTCACGGTCCGCGCGTCGAGCCACGGCCGCACGTCGAGCGCCAGCCCGAGTCGCTCGCCGGCGCCCAGCCGGATCCGGAAGCTGGCCTGCGCCGACAAGGTGCCCGCGAGGCTGACACCGCCGGGGATCGGCGCCGTGGCAGGTCCGCTCACGGCCGCGGCGCCGCCGGGGACCCGGATGGTCCCCATGACGCGCAGCGGGGAGACCACGTCGAGCGCGAGCTGCCCCGCGCGTTGACCCGGCACCGACGTCGGCAGGCCCGATCCGGCGACCGGCGGCACCGCCGGACGCGCGTTGCCGGCAGCGCGAGCCAATCGGTCCAGCACCGTCGCCAGCGGACCGATGTCGGCGGTGCCGGCGTCGACGACGCGGTTGCTCGCCGTGTTGTTGGTCAGCGTCATCGTGACGGTGCCGTCCCGCGGCGCCCGGGCGCCCGGCAGCAACGCGGCGAGGTGACCGGCGGCGTCCCGGAACTCCAGCGAGACCTTGAGCGGAAGCCGCGCCGCCTCGATGCCAGGGTCGAGGGTCAGCAGGGCTGACAGCTCGCGTCTGCCGGGTGAGAACCCTTGCCAGACAACGGTTCCGAGCTCGAGCACCGGCGGCACGGTGCCGCCGAGACCGACCGCCGCCCGCGCCGGCCCGAGCTCACGGACGATGTAGTTGCCGGCCCCCCGGATGACCAGGCGTTGTTGGTCGGTCACGACGGCCGGGGCACCAGTGGGGCCGATGCCAACGGTGACGTCTTCCTCGTTGTGGACCGTCGCCGGCACCACTGACTTGCGCAGCCGGTCGGGTCGCAACCCCAGGTTGATGGTGGCGAGGGGGTCGACGCCCGTCACGGGAGTCGGCAGGCGGATCCCGGTGCGTGCTGTCGGCCTGCTCGGTGCTGCCGTCGACCAGCCGGGGAGGAGCGTCAGCGCGAGCCCGGCGATGAGCAACGCGACGAAGGATCGAGCAAGTCGCCGACCGGGCCTCGCGGGAGCGGCGGCCATACGGGCAGACTAGCGGCGGTCCGGCGGGGAAAGCCCCGTCGCGCGAAGGAGGTGCCGGTGGAGGCAGCAGTCGCACGTGCGCGTCTCGAGGAGCTGCTTGCTGAGCTCGAGGCGTCGGCTGCCGTGGTGCAGCACGCCGGCGAGGACGCCGGTGAGCGCCCGACTCTCGACCAGCATCCGGCGGACAGTGGCAGCAACCTCGCGGACGCCGATCGCGAGGAGGCCACGCTGGAGATCGTGCTCGCGCAACAGGAGCGCGTCCGCGAGGCGCTGGCCCGGCTCGACGCCGGCACCTACGGGCAGTGCGTTGACTGCGGTCGCGAGCTGCCGGACGCACGGCTGGAGGTTCGCCCCGAAGCGTCGCGCTGCGTCGACTGCCAGCAGCGGCGCGAGTCGCTGCGCTAGCGCTTGCGGGCGCTGGCGACGAGCCGGCCGCCGATCGACTCGCCCTCCCGGCGGCGCGACAGCGCGAGCTCGGTCGCGACGAGCGACGGCAGCTGCCCGAGATCGACGCGCAGCGCGCGGGCGACGGTGTCCTCCGCGAGCACCGTGCGCGGCCGGATCCAGTCGACGTCGAAGCCGGTCGAGGCCAACATGCCGTGCAGCTCTTCCGGCCAGAAGCATCGCGACACTGAACCGTCGTCGCCCGGGATCAGCACCACGTCGGCCGCCGGCACGTCGGCGAGCTCGGCCCACCGACCGAGGTCGGCGAGGCGGGCGAGACCGGCGACGAGGCTGTCCGCGCAGAGCAGCAGCGCGCCACCCGGTTTGAGCGACCGGTTGATGTCCTCGAGGGTCAGCTCCGCGGCCAACGCCTGCGAGAGCACGCCGCCCTCCGCGACGACGGCGTCGATGGTGCCGTCGGCGACCCAGTCGAGCAGGCGCGGGTCGGCGCGCACGGTGGACAGCCGCCCCGGGCCCCGGCCATGACCGGGCGCGGGGGCGATGTCGAGGCGTCGGGTCTCTGCGTTGGCGTGGACCACGGTGTGGCCGGCGTCGACCATGAGTCCGAGCAGCGCCGGAGCCTGCCGGGAGAGGTCCAGAATTGTCTGCGGGACGGCGGGGAGCCATTGTCCGAGCTGCTCGCGCGCCACCTCGGCGAGGAACAGCTCGAACAGCCGCTCGTCGGACAGCCCGCTGACGGGACCCGTCAGGAGGGGCGTCGGCGGCGCGGACATGGGGACGAGGCTACCCAGAGGAGGGCGAACCACCCCATTGGGAAACAGTCAGGTCCAGGTGGTCGA
>JAVEEH010000215.1 GCA_030840545.1 Frankiaceae bacterium
GACGGGACCCCGTTCGACCTGGCTCCCGGCTTCGGCAACAGGCACTTCGTCGGCTGATCAGCCGCCGCCAGCACCTTCCGCGAAGGCCCCGTCCCGCAGCTCCAGGACGGGGCCGTCGCGTGTCCGCCAACAGAGAGACGGCGGGCTGACCGGCACAATGAAGGCATGCTGCGCTGGTTGACCGCCGGAGAGTCGCACGGGCCTGCGCTCGTCGCCGTGCTCGAAGGGCTGCCGGCCGGCGTTCGCATCACCAGCAGCGACCTGGCCACCGAGCTGGCCCGGCGCAGGGCGGGCCACGGGCGAGGCGCGCGCATGTCGTTCGAAGCCGACGAGGTGGAGTTCCTCGGTGGCGTGCGCCATGGCGTCACCATCGGCGCGCCGGTCGCGATCCGGGTGGGCAACACGGAGTGGCCGAAGTGGGAGACCGTGATGTCTCCGGACCCGGTCGACGCGGCGCTGCTCGAAGGGCAGAGCCGCGCGGCGCCGCTCACCCGGCCACGGCCTGGTCACGCTGACCTCGTCGGGATGCAGAAGTACGGCTTCGACGACGCCCGGCCCGTCCTGGAACGTGCGAGTGCCCGGGAAACCGCCGCGCGGGTGGCGCTGGGGGCCGTCGCCAGGGCATTCCTGCAGCAGGTCGCCCACGTGCAGCTGCTCAGCCACGTGGTGGCGATCGGCGCGGCCGAGACCCCTGCGGGTGTCCTCCCGGGCCCGGACGACGCGGCCGAGGTCGATGCCGACCCGGTGCGCTGCGCCGATCCGGAGGCAAGCGCCGCGATGGTGGCGGAGATCGACGCCGCCCACCGCGACGGCGACACGCTCGGAGGAGTGGTCGAGGTCGTGGTCCATGGTCTGCCGCCCGGGCTCGGCAGCCACGTCCACTGGGACCGCAGGCTGGACGCCCGGCTGGCGGCGGCCCTGATGGGCATCCAGGCCATCAAAGGCGTCGAGGTGGGTGACGGGTTCACCACCGCCCGGCGGCGTGGCAGCGAGGCGCACGACGAGATCGAGTCGACGCCCGACGGGCTGCGCCGGCGTACCGGCCGGTCCGGTGGCACCGAGGGCGGCATGAGCACCGGCGAGGTTCTCCGGGTGCGGGCGGCGATGAAGCCGATCTCGACCGTGCCGCGGGCCCTCGACACCGTGGACGTGGCGACGGGGGAGTCCGCGAAGGCCATCCACCAGCGTTCGGACGTGTGCGCGGTGCCCGCCGCCGGCGTCGTCGCCGAGGCGATGGTCGCGCTCGTGCTCGCTGATGCCGTGCTGGAGAAGTTCGGCGGCGACTCCGTCGAGGAGACCCGGCGCAACCTGCGCGGCTATCTCGACGCACTGGCGGTGCGATGACACCCGTGCTGGTGCTCGTCGGTCCGCCGGGGTCCGGCAAGACCACGGTGGGGCGCCTTGTCGCCCAGCGGAGGAAGGTCGCCTTCCGCGACACGGACCGCGACGTCGAGGTCGCCGCGGGCCGGTCGGTGTCCGACATCTTCGTCGATGACGGGGAGCCGGCGTTCCGCGCGCTCGAAGCTGAGGCGGTCGCGACGGCGCTCGCCGACCACGACGGGGTGCTGGCGGTCGGCGGCGGCGCGGTGCTCGACTCGGGGACCCGGGAGCGCTTGCGCTCTCACCGGGTGGTCTTCCTCGACGTGGGCCTCACCGATGCGGTGGATCGGGTCGGTTTCGCCAAGAGCCGGCCACTGCTGGTGCTCAACCCGCGCGCCGAGCTCAAGCGGATGCTCGACGAACGGCGTCCCATCTATCTCGAGGTCGCCGACGCGACGGTGATCACCGACGGCCGTGCGGCCGCCGACGTGGCGGACGAGATCGCCGCGCTGCTGGAGCGGCCGTCGTGAAAGCCACCACGGACGAGGTGACGACGATCCCGGTCGGCGGACCAACGCCCTACGACGTGCTGGTCGGAAACGGCCTGTCACAACGACTTCCGCCGCTCGTCGACGGCGCGTCGACGGTCGCACTCGTCAGTGCCGGGCCGGTCGGCGGCGTCGTCGATCGGTTGGCCGACGTGCTGGCGCGCAGCGATCACCGCGTCGTGCGGGTCGAGGTTGTCGCGGGTGAAGCCGGCAAGTCCCTGGACTCCGTTGCCGACGTCTGGGACGCCTTCGGCAACGCGCCGCTGTCGAGGACCGACGCAGTTGTTGCCGTCGGCGGCGGCGCCACCACGGACCTCGCCGGGTTCGCCGCGGCGACGTGGTTGCGCGGCGTACGCGTGGTGCATGTCCCGACGACGTTGCTCGGCATGGTCGACGCCGCCATCGGCGGCAAGACCGCGGTCAACACGGCGGCAGGCAAGAACCTCGTCGGCGCTTTCCATCCACCGGCTGGCGTGCTCGTCGATCTCGACCTGCTCGACTCGCTGCCTGTCGCCGAGTGGGTCAACGGATTGGCGGAGGTCGTCAAGGCGGGCTTCGTCGCCGATCCCGCGATCCTCGACGCCATCGAAGATGACGTTGCCGGTGCCCGGCGACCGGACGGTCCCAGCACCCGGGATCTGATCGAGCGATCGATCCGGATGAAGGCTGCCGTGGTGTCCGCGGACCTGCGGGAGACCGGGCTGCGTGAGGTGCTCAACTACGGTCACACGCTCGGCCACGCGATCGAGCGGGTGGAGCAGTTCCGATGGCCGCACGGACACGCGGTGAGCGTCGGCCTGGTGTTTGCCGCCGCACTCGGACGCGCCGGCGGCCGGTTGGACGCTGCCACGGCCGACCGACATCGGACCGTGCTCGAGGCGCTGGGGCTTCCGACCACCTATCGCTCGGACGTCTGGCCGCAGCTGTTGGACGCGATGCGGGTCGACAAGAAGGCACGCGCCGACCGACTGAGGTTCGTCGTGCTCGACGGCCTCGCCCGGCCCGGCATCCTCGAGGAGCCCGACATGGCACTGCTGGAGACGGCGTTCGCGGAGGTCGCCCGATGAGACGACGCGTGCTTGTGCTCAACGGCCCCAACCTCGGCGAGCTGGGCCGACGTGAACCCGAGATCTACGGACCGGCGACGCACGAGGAGCTCGTGGCGGCATGTGTGGAAGAGGGTTTGACCCTGGACCTCGACGTCGAGGTGCGGCAGACCGACGACGAGTCCACCTACCTCGGGTGGCTGCACGGGGTGGACGGCTCGGACGTGGACGCGCTGATCCTCAACCCGGCTGCGTGGACCCACACCAGTGTCGCTATTCGCGATGCGGCCGCCGCGCTGTCGGTGCCCTACGTCGAAGTGCATCTCTCCAACCCGTTGAGCCGTGAGGAGTTCCGGCATGTGTCCTATACGGCAGGAAAGGCGGTAGGCATCGTGGCCGGTTTCGGCCTCGACTCCTACCGCCTCGCCCTACGTGGCTTGGCGCAGCGGGGCGGCTAGCCGACTCGCACCGCGTCGAGCGCGCCGCTGCCGGAGGTCGTCACCTTGACGGTGTGCACCGACGTCCTGCTGACGGTGCCCTTCCACAGCAGCAACCCGCACTTGGTGAAGCTCTGGTGCTCCGACGCTGTCGTCTTGGTCGACCCGTCGACCTGCACCTTCAGGCTGCCGAAGCTCGGTCCCTTGCATCCGTAGACCGCGATCGAGTTGCCCACGACCTTGAGGCTGGCCGTAGCGCCTGATCGTCCCGCGGCGTAGGTGCCGTGCACCGCGTTCGACGACGAGTGCCGGGTCCAACCACCGCTGAATCTCCACGCCGGGCTGGTGTTGTCGGCGAGGGTCGTCGTGCGCACCGAGCTCGAGTTGGCGATCGCACGGTTGCCAGGAACGTCGGTCAGACCGCCGACCACGACGAGACCGTAGGACTGACCCACCACGAGCGGGGAGCTCGGAGTGAAGGTCCAGGTGCGGTCGCTGGTCTTGGCCCAGCTGCCGGCGACTGCCGCGGCACTGCCGGTGACCGGAACGACATGCAGGGTGGACTGGGACACCTTGCCGACGAGGTCTGACTCGCTGACGGACACATGCACATGTCCGTTCGCTGCGGTGCCGTTCTTGTCGGTCACGCGGAACACCGGCGCGGCGCCGTCCTTCGTGAAGGACCGGGTGGCGCTCCAGGTGAGGCCGTTGCCGCTCTGGTCGATCGGCTGCACCCGCCAGAAGTACTGACCGTCGCGGAGCACCTTCGTCGGGCTGGTGTAGCGCGTCATGTCGATCGTGGCGACGTCCCACACGATGCTGTCGAACTGCCTGTCCTTGGCAACCTGCAGGTGGTAGTTGCGGGCGTCGTAGGCGTCTTGGCCGCCGTTGGCCTGGAAGCCACCCCAGGAGAAGGTGACACCTCGACCTGTGGTGGTGGTGCCCTGGGCCGGTCCGGTCAAGGGCACGTTGCCGCTGGACTTCCCGAACGTCTCGACAGAGCTGAACGCGACGCTGGTGATGACGGGGCCGCTGGAGGAGCCACCCCCCGAGCCACCGCCACCGGCCGAGTCGCCGGTGAGGGTGGGAGTGCCGCAGGTGGCGTCAGTCCCGGAGTTGGCGCACGTGTCGGCCTCGACCGTCCAGTAGTAGCCGTGGGTGGCCTGGGCGTCGAAGAATGCATCCCGCGGTGTCACCGACGGCCACTGGGTGTCATAGACCCGGTAGGTGTTGGTGCCGAAGGCGTCGCGGTAGACATGCACGCGGTAGTAGTTGGCGCCGGCAACCGGCGTCCAGGAGAACGTCGGTGTCATCGCACACTCGCCACCGGTGCAGTCGGTGCCCGGCAGCGACGTGGTGTGCCAGGTCGTCGCCAGGCCGGTCACGCTGCCCGCGGACGTACTGCCAGCGAGGGGCGCGCTGTAGGTGAACTCACCGGACTGCTGGATCGCGTTGCACTCGGGCTGGGCTTGACCGCACTGCCACTTGGTGTCATTCGTCGTGTCGGACTGGATCGCCGGTGCCGTCGAGTCGTCGTAGGCGATGACCTCCCAGAAGTAGTGCTGGGTGTTCGCCAGATCCGTCGCCGTCACGCAGGTGGGGTCGATCTTCTCCTTGGCGGGGTCCGACTGCAGGGTGTAGGGCGTGAACGACGTGTTCACCGTCAGGCAGCTGCCGGTGTGGCCCGGCTGGTCGCTGAACGTGGCGTCGGTGCTGTAACGCACCTGGTAGATCGATGCCTCGGGCACCGGAGTCCAGGCCAGCGACGGGTCGCCGGCGGTCGGCGTCTTCACCATGCTCCACGGTGCCGACCAGTCGTGGAAGAACGAACGCGACGACGACCAGGCGGTGTGACCCGCCGAGTCGAACGCCCGGACCCGCCAGAAGTACTCGTCGTGGGGGAGCGACACCGGCACCTCGTACGAGGTGTTGACCGTCCGGTTGTTGTTCGGGAGCGTGACCACGTTGTTGGTCCAGTCCCCGTTCGGACTGATCTGGATCTGGTACTTGGTCGCGTAGGTCACCGGTTTCCAGCTCAGCACGACGTCCTTGACCGCGGTCGACGTGTTGTCGGCCGGGCCGGTCAGGGTCGGGGCGGGCTGGTTGGTGATCGGATCGGCGGCGGCCGCGATGCCGATCTGCCCGGCCAGGCCGCTGACGGCCGCCAGAGCGGTTCCGACGACGACGGTTGCAAGGCGACGAGACGCAAATGCCACGATGGCTCCTGGGATGGTGTGTTGAGACGGCTGTGACGACAGTCGTCGGGTGTTCATCGGCGCCCCCCCGAGTTGTGCTTGAGGTCACTCACCCGATCGGAGCAGTCATCGGATGCCGACTATGGCCCGGACGCGTGCGCTGGCTGCTGCATTGGAGCCGCGTGTCGACGGTTTCCTGGTGACGACGCTGGTCAACATCCGCTACCTGACCGGCTTCACCGGCTCCAACGCGGCGGTTCTCGTCCTCCCTGACGGGAGCACAGTGCTGGCGACCGACGGTCGCTATGCCACCCAGGCGGCCGCCGAGACCGACGGCGTCGACATCGTGGTCGCCCGCTCGGTCGGCCCTGAGCTGGTCAGCCACGCCGCCGCGGCCGGACTGCGGCAGGTCGGCATCGAACGCCGACAGGTGAGCCTGACCGCCTACGACGCCTTGCTGGCGGCCGCGGGGGACATGGCGCTGATCGACGCCGGTCCGCTGGTGGAGCGGTTGCGGATCGTGAAGGACGACGACGAGCTGTCCGCCATCGCGACGGCCTGTCAGGTGACGGACGAGGTCTTCGCCGCGGTGCTGTCGACCCTGCGGGCCGGGGTCAGCGAGCGCGACGTTGCGTGGCTGCTGCGCACCGAGATGCACTCCCGGGGCGCGGAGCCGGCCTTCGACAGCATCGTGGCCTTCGGGCCGGACAGCGCCCGGCCGCACCATCAGCCGACCGAGCGCACGCTGGCGCGCGGCGACCTGATCAAGATGGACTTCGGAGCCGCGGTCGAGGGCTATCACTCGGACATGACCCGCACCGTGGTCCTGGGGCCGGCGGCGGAATGGCAACGGGAGCTGCACGCGCTGGTGCGCGAGCTCCAGCGCGACGCCCGGGCCGCCACTGTGACCGGTGCGTTGCCGGTTGAGCTCGACGCCGAGGTACGCCGGCGGATCATCGACTCGGGCCATGACGTGGCGCACGGGCTCGGTCACGGCGTAGGTCTCGAGATCCACGAGTCGCCGTTCCTGGTGCCGGGATCTGACGCAGATACACTCGTCGAGCGCGTGCCGGTGACCGTCGAGCCCGGGGTCTACCTGCCCGGCCGGGGCGGTGTCCGCATCGAGGACACCGTCGTCGTCCGCGCCGGCGGCGCCGAGCCGCTCACCACCTCCCCACGCGACTTGATCGAGATCTAGGAGTCCCACCCGCCGTGGCTACGACCAACGACCTGAAGAACGGCATGACGCTCGAGCTCGACGGCGTGCTGTGGAATGTCGTCGAGTTCCAGCACGTCAAGCCTGGCAAGGGCGGCGCTTTCGTGCGCACCAAGCTCAAGAACGTCATGACGGGCCAGGTCGTCGAGCGCACGTTCAACGCGGGCACCAAGGTCGACGTCGCCGTCGTCGACAAGAGCGAGATGCAGTACCTCTACCAGGACGGCGCTGACTACGTCTTCATGGACAGCCAGACCTACGACCAGATCCACGTGCCGCCGACGGCGGTGGGTGAGGCCAAGGACTACCTGCTCGAGAACATGACGGCAACCGTCGTCCAGCACGACGGGTCAGTGCTCTACGTCGAGCTTCCGGCATCAGTCGAGCTCGTCATCACCTACACCGAGCCGGGCGTGCAGGGCGACCGTTCGACTGGCGGCAACAAGCCCGCGACCCTGGAGACAGGCGCGACCGTGCAGGTGCCGCTGTTCATCACCCAGGGCGAGAAGATCAAGGTCGACACCCGTGACGGCCGTTACCTCGGTCGCGTCAACTGAGCACATGACGACGATGTGCAGCAGGTGACGGCGAGGAGCAAGGCCCGCAAACGCGCCCTCGATGTGCTCTTCGAATCCGACGTCCGCGGCACCGACGCTCTGGACACGCTGCGCGCCTGGGTCGGCCGGGCCGACCCGCCGGTCCAGGGCTACGCCTGCGAGCTGGTCGAGGGGGTGACGGCCCATCGCAGCCGCATCGACGAGGTCATCCGGAGCTATGCCCGGGACTGGGCCCTGGATCGGATGCCGCCGGTGGACCGGACCACGTTGCGGCTGGCGACCTACGAGCTGCTCTGGCGCGACGACGTGCCGGACGCCGTCGTCATCGACGAGGCGGTCGAGCTCGCCAAGTCGCTGTCCACCGACGACTCGCCGGCGTTCGTCAACGGCATCCTCGCCCGAGTCCTCGCCGACAAGTCCCTGTTACGCACCCCGACAGCCGACTGACGCACGTCCCTCAGGCGGGAAGCTCGATGGCGCGGCGGGCGTCGGCGTCCAGAACGCCCCAGTTGATGAGCTGTTCGGTCAGCTGGGTCGGCGTCTCGTCATAGATCACGGCGAGTGACCGAAGATCTTCCTGACGGATCGAGAGCACCCGGCCGTTGTAATCGCCGCGCTGACTCTGGATCGTGGCGGTGTAGCGGGCCAGGGGAGCGGCCTGGTCGGCCGGGATCGCCTGCAGCTTCTCCAGGTCGAGCACCAGCCGTGGCGGCGGCTCGACGGCGGCGGCAGCGGTGGCCGCGTCCGGCAGCAGCTCGGAGATCGGCACGCTGTAGAAATCGGCGAGCTCGGCCAGGCGCTGCACGGTCACGGCGCGATCACCACGCTCGTAGGAGCCCACCACGACCGCCTTCCAGCGGCCCTGGGACTTCTCTTCGACGCCATGCAGGGACATACCCTGCTGCATCCGGATGGCGCGGAGTCGTTGCCCGAGCGCTTTCGCGTAAGGCGTCGGAGTCTCCTCGGTCATGGCGTCTCCGGTCGGCTGGTCGGGGCAGGGTCCGTGCCCGTCACGGCCGGAACGCCGGTCTCACCATTGGCTCGATCGGGGGGATGCCAGTGGTGCTGATGGCATCTGGTGACCGCTTCATCCCCGATGTCGGCGCCTCGCTCCGGTGGTTACTGACAGTGACGCTAGGGCGTGGTGTGGTGATCGTCAAGCCGGGTTCCCGCGTGTCGCCCGCGAGCTCGGAAATCCGGCATGCGGGCTGCTACCGTGACCGGCAGCTGCACACCGTCCTTTAAGACCCGTCCTGTGAGGCGGGGAAGGAGGCAGCAGGATGACGCCTGCTCACCCGCTACCCCCCCGTCCGGCTACGCCGCGACCGGTGAGCGGGGACCCCTCCGCCGCCCGTCCGGTCCTCGAGGCCGCTGATGTCGGCCGCGCTCTCACCCGCATCGCTCACGAGATCGTCGAGCGCAACCGCGGCGCCGCCGGACTCGTGCTGCTGGGCATCCCGACCCGCGGCGTGACGCTGGCCCGCCGCATCGCCGGCCGGATCGAGGTCGTGGAAGGTACGACGGTGCCGGTCGGGTCGGTCGACGTGACCATGTATCGCGACGACCTCCGGTTGCGGGGCATCCGCCCGCTCGAGGAGACCGAGATCCCGCCGGAAGGGATCGACGGCACAACCGTGGTGCTCGTCGACGACGTCCTCTTTTCGGGGCGCACGGTCCGAGCCGCCCTGGACGCTTTGTCGGATCTCGGCCGCCCCCGGGCGGTGCAGCTCGCCGTCCTGGTCGACCGCGGACACCGGGAGCTGCCGATCCGGGCCGACTACGTCGGCAAGAACATCCCGACGTCGTTGCGCGAGACCGTGCACGTGCTGATCGACGAGGTCGACGGTCGCGACGCCGTGCTGCTCGGGCCCGCCGACGTCAGCCGGCCCGGCCCGCGCCGCGACGAGGACGGGGCCGACCAGGAGGTCGTCCGATGAACCGTCACCTCCTGTCCGCGGCCGACCTCAGTCGCGACGATGCCCTGCTCGTGCTCGACACCGCCGAAGAGCTCGCCCATCTTGCTGACCGTCCGATCAAGAAGCTGCCGACCCTGCGCGGTCGCACCGTCGTCAACCTCTTCTTCGAGGACTCCACGCGCACCCGCACGTCGTTCGAGGTTGCGGCCAAACGACTGTCCGCCGACGTCATCAACTTCTCGGCCAAGGGCTCGAGCGTGTCCAAGGGTGAGTCGCTCAAGGACACCGCGCTGACCCTCGAGGCAATGGGCGCTGACGCGGTCGTCGTCCGCCACTGGGCCAGTGGTGCCCCGCACCGGCTCGCGCACTGGATCCGCGGCAGCGTCGTCAATGCCGGTGACGGCACACACGAGCACCCGACTCAGGCGCTGCTCGATGCGTTCACGATGCGGCAGCGACTCGGCCGGCTCGTCGGGCTCAAGGTGGCTGTCGTCGGCGACGTCCTGCACTCGCGGGTGGCCCGCAGCAACGTGTTGCTGCTCGAAACCCTCGGCGCCGAAGTGACACTCGTGGCGCCACCGACACTGCTGCCGGTCGGGGTGGAGGCCTGGCCCTGCTCGGTGTCCTTCGACCTCGATGCGGTGCTGCCGAAAAGCGACGTCGTCATGATGCTGCGTGTGCAGCGTGAGCGCATGCACGGAGGCTTCTTTCCCACGACGCGGGAATACTCCCGCCGCTACGGCCTCGATGCACGGCGGATGGCGATGTTGCCCGACGAGGGCATCGTCATGCACCCCGGTCCGATGAACAGGGGTGTCGAGATCGCGGCGGAGGTCGCCGACAGCGTTCGCTCCACGATCGTCGAGCAGGTCGCCAACGGTGTCTCCGTGCGGATGGCCGTGCTCTATCTGCTGCTCGGTGGCGGTCCCGAGATCGAGGCCGGCGCATGAGCGCCACAAGCTGGGTGCTCCGCGGCGTCCGGCCGCTCGGCGCGGACCCCGTCGACCTCTACGTCGAGGACGGCGTCATCGTCGACGCGCCATTATCCGGCGCAGAGACCTACGACGCCGGCGGCCTCATCGCCCTGCCGGGGCTCGTCGACCTGCACACGCACCTGCGCGAGCCTGGCCGGGAAGACGCCGAGACGGTCGAGACCGGCACCCTTGCCGCTGCGCTGGGCGGGTTCACGGCGGTCCACGCGATGGCCAACACCGAACCCGTCGCCGACGTCGCCGGAGTCGTCGAGCAGGTCTGGCGGCTGGGACAGGACGCCGGTCACTGCGACGTGCACCCGGTCGGCGCGGTCACCCTCGGGCTCCGCGGCGAGCAGATCGCCGAGCTCGGCGCGATGGCCGAGTCGGCGGCGCGGGTGCGGGTCTTCTCGGACGACGGTCACTGCGTGCACGACCCGATGGTCATGCGCCGCGCCCTGGAATACCTCCGCGCCTTCGACGGCGTCATTGCCCAGCACGCCCAGGACCCCCGACTCACGGACGCCGCCCAGATGAACGAAGGCGTCCAGTCCGCGCGGCTCGGACTGGCCGGCTGGCCGGCCGTCGCAGAAGAGGCCGTCATCGCGCGGGACTGCCTGCTGGCCGCCCACGTCGGTGGCCGGGTGCACTTCTGCCACGTCTCGACTGCCGGATCGGTCGAGCTGGTGCGCTGGGCCAAAGGCAAGGGCTGGAACGTCACCGCCGAGGTCACCCCGCATCACCTGCTGCTGACCGACGACCTCGTGTCCACCTACGACCCCGTGTTCAAGGTCAACCCGCCGCTACGCACCGCCGAGGATGTCGCCGCACTGCGCGCCGGGCTCGCGGACGGCACCATCGACGCCGTGGCCACCGACCACGCCCCACACGCCCTCGAGGACAAGGAGACCGAGTGGGCGGCCGCAGCGTTCGGCATGACCGGTCTGGAGACCGCGCTGTCCGTGGTCGTGGCGGCCATGGTCGAGACAGGACAGCTCGACTGGGCCGGCCTGGCTGACCGGATGAGCGTCCGCCCGGCCCGCATCGGCCGACTCTCCGGTCAAGGTCAGCCACTGGTCCCCGGCGCGCCGGCCAACCTGGTGCTGGTCGACAGCGAGGCCCGTTGGACGGTTGATCCGCGCCAGAGCGCCAGTCGCGGCCGCAACACACCCTTCGCCGGCCGGGAGCTGCCCGCGCGCGTTGTCGCGACCTTCCTGCGTGGCCGCCCGACCGTGCTCGACGGCAAACCGACATGATCGCCGCACACGAGCTGATGGCGACGGTGGCTGCCCGCGGCGAGTCCTGGGGTGGCCCCGTCGTCGGCATCGTCGCGGCCGGGATCTTCGTGGCGTTCAGCGCGTGGATCGTCGTCCAGCGAATCCGCAGCAATCGGAAGGACCACCATGGCTGATCCGGCCCTGCTCGTCCTGGAGGACGGCCGGACGTTCCACGGCGCGGCCTACGGCGCCGTCGGCGAGACCCTGGGCGAAGCGGTCTTCAACACCGGCATGACCGGCTACCAGGAGACGCTCACCGATCCCTCCTACCACCGCCAGATTGTCGTGCAGACCGCGCCGCACATCGGCAACACCGGCGTCAATGACGAAGACTCCGAGTCGCGTCGGGTCTGGGTGAGTGGCTACGTCGTCCGCGATCCCGCGCGGATGCCGAGCAGCTGGCGGTCACGTCGCTCGCTCGACGCCGAGCTCGTCTCGCAGGGAGTCGTCGGCATCAGCGGTGTGGACACCCGTGCGTTGACGCGACATCTGCGCGACCGGGGTGCGATGCGGGTGGGAGTCAGCAGCATCGAGACCGACCCCGCTGCATTGCTGCAGCGCGTGCTCGCCGCCCCTGGGATGGAGGGCGCCGACCTCGCGCGCGAGGTCACCACGCCGGAGGCCTACGTCGTACCTGCGGTGGGGGACAAGAGATTCGTCGTCGCCGCGATGGATCTCGGCATCAAGGCGTCGACGCCGCGCTATCTCGCCGCGCGGGGTTGTGAGGTGCACGTGCTGCCGGCCACGGCGTCGGCCGACGACCTGCTGGCGGTCGATCCCGACGGCGTCTTCTTCTCCAACGGTCCCGGCGACCCGGCGACCGCCGACTACGCGGTCGAAGCGATGCGAGGGGTGCTCGACGCCCGCCGACCGGTCTTCGGCATCTGCTTCGGCAACCAAGTGCTCGGGCGCGCGCTGGGCTTCGGCACCTACAAGCTGAAGTTCGGTCACCGCGGCGTCAACCAGCCCGTGCAGGACCGGCGGACCGGCAAGATCGCCATCACGAGCCACAACCACGGCTTCGCCGTCGACGCCCCGGCGCAGGACACGACGGACACGCCCTACGGCCGCGTCGAGGTCAGCCACGTCGACCTCAACGACGGCGTCGTCGAGGGGCTGCGGTGCCTGGACGCCCCGGCCTTCTCCGTGCAGTACCACCCGGAAGCCGCGCCCGGGCCGCATGACGCGATCGGGTTGTTCGACACCTTCGCGGACCTGATGGAGGCGAGCCGGTGAGCGACGCCTACGACCAGGGCAGCCGGGTCGAGGCCGTGACCGCGGTGGTCCGGCACCACCATCACCCCGCCGACCCCAACGTCGGCGTCGTCCGCGGCCGGCTGGGTAGTCGTGCCGTCCTTGCAGGTTTCTTGGCCGCCGCCGTCACCGTCGCCGGCGTTGTCCTGCTCGCACTAGCCATCGGAGGCGGCAAGTAGTGCCCAGGCGCACCGACATCTCGAGCGTTCTCGTCATCGGCTCCGGCCCCATCGTCATCGGCCAGGCGTGTGAGTTCGACTACTCCGGCACGCAGGCCTGCCGGGTGCTCCGTGCCGAAGGTCTGCGAGTGTCGCTGGTCAACTCCAACCCGGCGACGATCATGACGGACCCGGAGTTTGCAGATGCGACCTACGTCGAGCCGATCACACCGGACTACGTCACCAAGGTGATCGAACGGGAACGACCCGACGCCCTGCTCGCGACGCTCGGAGGCCAGACCGCCCTCAACGTGGCGGTTGCGCTGCACGAAGGGGGAGTGCTCGAACGCTACGGCGTCGAGCTCATCGGTGCGTCGATCGACGCGATCCGCGCCGGTGAGGACCGGGAGCGGTTCAAGCGGATCTGCGACGACATCGGCGCCGACTACGCGCGCTCCCGGCTGGTGCGCACCGTCGATGCTGCGCTCGAGGCGGCGACCGAGCTCGGTTATCCCGTCGTGCTTCGACCGTCCTACACCCTCGGTGGCGCGGGCTCGGGCTTCGCTCACGACGAGACCGAGCTGCGGCGCATGGTCGCGGCCGGCATCGCCGCCAGCCCGGTGCACGAAGTGCTGGTCGAGGAGAGCGTTCTCGGCTGGAAGGAGTTCGAGCTCGAAGTCATGCGCGACAAACACGACAACTGCGTCGTCGTGTGCTCCATCGAGAACTTCGACCCCATGGGCGTGCACACCGGGGACAGCATCACCGTCGCGCCGTCCATGACGTTGACCGACCGCGAATACCAGACCATGCGCGACACCGCATTCGCGGTCATCCGCGCCGTCGGGGTGGAGACCGGCGGGTCCAACATCCAGTTCGCCGTCGACCCGCGCACCGGCCGGCAGGTCGTCATCGAGATGAACCCGCGCGTCTCGCGCTCCAGTGCACTCGCGAGCAAGGCGACCGGTTTCCCGATCGCAAAGATCGCCGCCAAGCTGGCGATCGGCTACACCCTCGACGAGATCCCCAACGACATCACCAAGGAGACGCCGGCGTCCTTCGAGCCGAGCCTCGACTACGTCGTCGTCAAGATCCCGCGGTTCGCCTTCGAGAAGTTCCCCGGTGCCGACACGACTCTGACGACACACATGAAGAGCGTCGGTGAGGTGATGGCACTCGGGCGAAGCTTCACCGAGGCCCTGCAGAAAGCCGCCCGCTCGCTGGAGGCCAAGGGTGCCGAGCTCGACTTCGCGGCGCCGATCGGCGACAAGGCCGAGTGGCTCCGACGAGCGGCCCGACCGCACGACCGGCGACTGCAAGCGGTGGTCCAGGCACTACGTGCCGGCGCGTCCATCGACGAGCTGCACGATGCGAGCGCGATCGATCCGTGGTTCCTCGACCAGCTGCAGCTGCTCGTCGAGGTCGCCGGCGACGTGCAGACGGCCGACTCCCTCGACGAGGACGTGCTGCGCGCCGCCAAGAGGCACGGGTTCTCGGATGCGCAGATCGCCGCGGTGCGCGGGGATCTGCGCGAAGACGACGTACGCCGGCTGCGTCACGCCCTTGACGTGCGACCGGTCTACAAGACTGTCGACACCTGTGCCGCGGAGTTCGCCGCACGCACGCCGTACCACTACTCCTCCTATGACGAGGAGGACGAAGTCGAGCCGGGCGAACGGCCCAAGGTGCTGATCCTGGGCAGCGGACCCAACCGCATCGGGCAGGGCGTCGAGTTCGACTACTCGTGCGTCCACGCGTCCTACGCCTTGCGCGACGCCGGCTTCGAGACCGTGATGGTCTACTGCAACCCGGAGACGGTCTCCACCGACTACGACACCTCGGATCGGCTCTACTTCGAGCCGCTCACCTTCGAAGACGTCGTCGAGGTCGTGCACGCCGAGCAGCGCTCCGGCGTGGTGGCCGGTGTCGTCGTCCAGCTCGGCGGCCAGACGCCGCTCGGTCTCGCCCAGCGGCTCAAGGACGCCGGTGTGCCGGTGGTCGGGACCTCGCCGGAGGCGATCCACCTGGCCGAGGAGCGGGGCGCGTTCGGGCGCGTGCTGGCCGAGGCCGGGCTGCTCGCCCCCAAGCACGGCACCGCCCGCTCTTTCGCCGAGGCGCAGGCCATCGCCAAGGAGATCGGCTATCCGGTCCTCGTCCGCCCGTCCTACGTGCTCGGTGGCCGCGGCATGGAGATCGTCTACGACGACGACACCCTCGCCGCCTACATCGACCGCGCCACCGAGGTCAGCCCTGAGCACCCGGTGCTGGTCGACCGTTTCCTGGACGACGCCATCGAGATCGACGTCGACGCCCTCTACGACGGCGAGGAGCTCTTCCTCGGCGGTGTCATGGAGCACATCGAAGAAGCCGGCATCCACTCCGGCGACTCGGCCTGCGTGCTGCCGCCCATCACGTTGGGTCGGCGGGACATCGCTCGCATCCGTGAGGCGACGGTGGCCATCGCCGCCGGCGTCGGAGTGCGCGGACTCCTCAACGTGCAGTTCGCTCTCGCCGGCGACGTGCTCTATGTCCTCGAGGCAAACCCGCGCGCAAGCCGCACCGTGCCGTTCGTCTCCAAGGCGACCGCGGTGCCCCTCGCCAAAGCCGCAGCGCGGGTGCTCCTCGGCGCGACCGTCGCCGAGCTGCGGGCCGAGCACATGCTTCCCGACGGTGATGGGGCACAGCTGCCCATGGACGCCGCGATCTGCGTCAAGGAGGCCGTCCTGCCCTGGAACCGGTTCAGCGGCGTCGACACGGTCCTCGGCCCCGAGATGAAATCGACCGGCGAAGTGATGGGTGTCGACATCGGGTTCGGCACGGCCTTCGCCAAATCCCAGGAAGCCGCCTACGGCGCGCTGCCGACAAAGGGCCGGGTGTTCGTCTCGGTGGCCAACCGCGACAAGCGGCACATGGTGTTCCCGGTCAAGCGGTTGGCCGACCTCGGCTTCGAAGTGCTGGCCACCGAAGGCACCGCGGAGGTGTTGCGCCGCAACGGCGTTCTCGCCACCACGGTGCGCAAGCACTCCGCCGGTCGTGGACCGGATGACGAGCCGACCGTGGTCGACCGCATCGCCGTCGGCGAGGTCGACCTCATCGTCAACACGCCGTTCGGCAACTCCGGCCCCCGACTCGACGGCTACGAGATCCGCACGGCAGCCGTGATGCGAGGCGTGCCCTGCCTCACGACCGTGCAGGCGCTCGCGGCGGCAGTGCAGGGGATCGAGGCGCTGCGCAGCGGCGAGGTCGGGGTGGCGCCGCTGCAGGAGCATCACGCCCGCATCCATGCAGCCCGCGGCGACGCCCCGGTCGAGCCGGGCGATATAACCGCGGGGGAGCCCGACGGGGGCCTGGGAGGCGGCGGCTGATGCCTGCGGTGCAAGTGCGCGGAGAGGTGCTGTCGGTCAAGCAGACCGGTGCCTACCTCGCGATGACCCTCGTCGCCTCCGGCATCGCCGAGCAGACGCGACCGGGGCAGTTCGTCGCACTGGCCGTCAGCGGTGACGACGGGTCCATGCTCCTGCGGCGCGCCTTCTCCATTCATCAGGTCGCTTCTCGCGGGGTCTACGGCGGCACGATCGAGTTCATCTTCTCGGTCAGCGGCAAGGGCACCGCCTGGCTGGCCGGGCGGCATCCACACGACCCGGTCGACGTCGTCGGCCCGTTGGGACGCCCGTTCGCCCTTCCGAAGGACCCGGCAAACTGCGTGCTCGTCGGCGGCGGTTACGGGGCCGCACCGCTGTTCATGCTCGCCGACGCACTGCGCAAGCGCGGCTGCCGGGTGGACTTCGTGCTCGGCGCCGCCAACGCGGATCGTCTCTTCGGCGCGCTTGATGCCAAGCGGATGGCGGCAACCGTCGCGTTCACGACCGATGACGGTTCCTACGGCGAAGAAGGGCGGGTGTCCGACGTGCTGCCCGGCGTCATCGACCGGGTGCGCGCCGACGTTGTCTACGCCTGCGGACCGATGGCCATGCTCGAAGCCGTCTACGCGGTCTCCGCCGAGGCCTACGGCGGCGCCGGCATCCCCACCCAAGTCGCGGTCGAGGAGTCGATGGCATGCGGCATCGGGGTCTGCATGACCTGTGTGCTGCCGGTGATCGGCGACGACGGGCAGACCCGGATGGTGCGGTCGTGTGTCGAGGGCCCCGTCTTCGCCGGTGACCGGATTCGCTGGGACGCGCTCGGCACCGTTCCGGCCGACACCGTCGGCGCCATCGCGGCGGGCGCCACGACGGCGGCGCGCTGATGCCTGACGTCGTACTCCGCACCACCGGCGCCGACTCGCCGGACGTCGAGGTCGACATGAGCACGACGCTCGGCTCGCTCGACGTGCCGGATCCGGTGTTCACCGCATCCGGGTGTGCGGCCGCCGGTCTGGAGCTTGCGCCCTTCAACGACCTGACCGCGATCGGTGGGGTCGTCACCAAGTCGATCCAGCTCGCCGCTCGGTCCGGGCGGCCGACGCCGCGGATGGCCGAGACACCCAGCGGGATGCTCAACTCGATCGGGTTGCAAGGTCCGGGCATCGACGTGTTCCTGGACCGTGACCGTCCCTGGCTCGAGGAGCAGGGAGTGCGTGCGGTCGTGTCGATCGCGGGTGGCTCGGTCGACGAGTTCGCCAAGCTGGCCGGCAAGCTGCGCGGGCAGCCGGTCGCGCTCATCGAGGTCAACATCTCCTGTCCGAACGTCGAGGACAGGGGTCAGGTGTTCGCCTGCGACCCCAACGCGGCGGCCGCGGTCATCCAGGCGGTCCGGCGGACTGCGCCGTCGCAGGTCCCTGTGTTCGCCAAGCTGTCGCCGGACGTCACTGACATCGTGTCGATCGCCCGCGCCTGCGTCGGGGCAGGCGCCGACGGTCTGTCGCTCATCAACACGACACTCGGCATGGTGATCGACCCCGAGACCATGCGACCGACTCTGGCCGGGGTGACCGGCGGGCTGTCGGGTCCGGCGATCCGCCCGCTCGCGTTGCGGTGCGTCTGGCAGGTCCACGCCGCACTGCCGGACACGCCGCTCATGGGCATCGGCGGCATCCGGTCGGGCACCGACGCGCTCGAGTTCATTCTCGCCGGCGCCAGCGCGGTCCAGGTCGGCACCGTGATCTTCAACGATCCCTCGGCTCCGACCCGGATCTCCCACGAGTTGCGGGCCGCGCTCGCCGCGCGCGGCATCGCCCGGCTGCGCGACGTCATCGGTCTGGCCCACCGCCCACCGCAGCTCCGGGTCCCCGAGACCCCCGACCCGCCCGGGGACGAGCCCGTCATCCCCGACACCGCCGTCGTCGACCGGTCCGGTCACGTCGTGACCTTCGAGGACGCGCCGTGATCCGATGGCACCGACGTCGCCGACCTGCTCCACCGAAGGAGAGCACGTGAGCGCTCCCGACACATCGCGCGCGCCGATCGCAGTTGCCCTCGACACGGCTGACCTCGCGGTTGCCACCCGGTGGGCGAGTGCCGTCTCGCCGCACGTCTCGACGCTGAAGATCGGCCTGGAGCTGTTCTGCCACGAAGGTCCGGCCGCGGTCGAGAAGGTGCGAGCCGCGGTCGACCTCGACATCTTCCTGGATCTGAAGCTGCATGACATCCCGGCGACGGTTGCCGGTGCAGCGAGGGCGGTGGCGCATCTGCAGCCGCGCTACCTCACCGTGCACGCGGGAGGGGGCCCGGCGATGGTGAGCGCCGCGGTCACCGCGCTGCCCGACACCCTCGTGGCAGGCGTCACCATCCTCACGTCTCTCGCCGCGGAAGAGCTCGACCGGCTCGGCATCATCGGTCCGCCGCGAGACGCCGCCTGCCGGCTGGCCCGGCTCGCAGTCGATGCCGGCGCCAGGGCCCTGGTCTGCTCACCTCAGGAGGTCGCGCCGATCCGCGCCACGGTCGGACCCGACATCGTCCTCATCGTCCCGGGGGTGCGGCCCGCGGGTTCCGGCCACCAGGACCAGGCCCGCGTCGGTACGCCGGAACAAGCCCTCGCAGACGGCGCGGATCTCCTCGTCATCGGCCGTCCGATCACTGGCGCCGCAGATCCGGCGGCAGCGGCTGCGGACATCGCCGCTTCGCTGCGCTAAGTTGCGTCGCGGCCGTGACGACGCGAGGTGAAGCCAGGTGCCCCTTCCACCACTGACGCCGGAACAGCGAGCCGCCGCCCTTGAAAAGGCCGCGGCGGCCCGCAAGGCGCGCGCGGCCTTGCGCGACCGGCTGAAGCACGAAGGAGCGTCGTTGTCCGAGGTGCTGACCAACGGCAACCATGACGACGTGATCGGCAAGATGCGGGTGTCTGCGGTGCTCGAGTCGATGCCTGGTGTCGGCAAGGTCCGGGCCCAACGCATCATGGAAAAGCTCGGCATCTCGCCCAGCCGTCGCGTCCGCGGGCTGGGAGCGCACCAGCGAGCCGCGCTCGAGCGCGAGTTCGCCGCCGGTGGCACCTCGTCCTGATGGACTCAGCCAGCTGATGTCGGACCCCGGCCGGCTGACGGTCCTGTCCGGGCCGGCAGGCGTCGGCAAGAGCAGCGTCGTCGCCTTCTTGCGCGAGCACCATCCCGAGATCTGGCACTCGGTCAGCGTCACGACCCGGCCGCGCCGGCCGGATGAGGTCGAGGGTGTCGACCGGTTCTTCGTCGACGGTGACGAGTTCGCGCGGATGATCCGCGACGGCGAGCTGCTCGAGCACGCCCATTACGCCGGGAACTGGTACGGCACCCCCCTCGCGCCCGTGACCGAGCGCCTGGCCAGCGGCCTTCCGGTCCTGCTCGAGATCGAGGTCCAGGGCGCCCGCCAGGTGCGCACGCTCGTGCCGGACGCGCTCCTCGTCTTCCTCAAGCCTCCCTCCTGGGAGGAGCTCGAGCGCCGGTTGCGCGGGCGGGGCACGGAGCCCGCTGATGTCATCCAGCGCAGGCTCGACACCGCGCGCATCGAGCTGGCGGCCGAGGACGAGTTCGACGAGGTCATCGTCAACACCTCGGTCGACGCAGCGGCCGAGGCGCTGGCCGCCCTCGTGCTCGGCACACGCTGAGGCGCCCGCCGGGCGGGATCCGGCTGCTAGCCTGGTCACGTTGCATCCGCAGAGAATTGAGGTATCGGCGTGGCCGGCACCGCCGCCAACCCCGAGGGCATCACCAACCCTCCGATCGACGAGCTCCTCGACAAGGTCGAGAGCAAGTACGCGCTGGTGATCTACGCGGCCAAGCGGGCCCGCCAGATCAACGCCTACTACTCCCAGCTCGGTGAGGGTCTGCTGGAGTACGTCGGCCCGTTGGTCCCCACACATGTGCAGGAGAAGCCGCTCTCAGTGGCGCTGCGCGAGGTGAACGAGAACCTGCTCACCCTCGAGCAGCTCGAGCCGCAGGTCTGAGCGACCGGCCATGACCGGGGACCTTGTCTCCCCGAGCGCCACCGGGCCGAGGGTGATCCTCGGCGTCAGCGGCGGCATCGCCGCCTACAAGGCGTGTGAGCTGCTGCGCCTGCTGACCGAGTCGGGTCATTCGGTGCGCGTCGTACCCACAGCCGCCGCGCTGGAGTTCGTCGGCGCCGCCACGTGGGCGGCCCTGTCCGGCCAGCCGGTGACGTCCGATGTGTGGACCGATGTCGAGCAGGTGCCACACGTGCGGCTCGGGCAGACCGCCGACCTCGTCGTCGTGGCGCCCGCCACCGCCGACCTGCTGGCCCGGGCCGTCGCGGGCCGCGCCGACGACCTGCTGACCGCCACGCTGCTGACCGCCCGATGCCCGGTGCTGTTCGCGCCCGCCATGCACACCGAGATGTGGGAGCACCCGGCCACGCAGGCCAACGTGCGCACCCTCCGCGAGCGCGGGGTGGTCGTGCTCGAGCCCGCTGTCGGTCGGCTGACCGGCGCCGACAGCGGCCGTGGACGACTGCCCGACCCGGAGGAGATCTACGCCGCCTGCGTCCTGCTGCTCGAACGCGGACAGCAACCGCTCGACCTGCTCGGTCGGCACGTCGTGATCTCCGCCGGCGGCACCCGCGAGCCGCTCGACCCGGTGCGGTTCCTCGGCAACCGGTCGAGCGGCCGGCAGGGATACGCGCTCGCGCAGACCGCGATCAGCCGCGGTGCGGAGGTCACGCTCATCTCGGCCAACGTGGGGCTGCGCGATCCCGCCGGGGCCAAGATCATCCGGGTCGGGACCGCTGAGGAGATGCGCACGGCGATGACGGAGGCGGCCGCAGACGCGGACGCCGTCGTGATGGCCGCGGCGGTCGCCGACTTCCGTCCGGCAGTGCGCGCGGACCGCAAGATCAAGAAGTCTGCAGCTGATCCCGAGCCGGTCACCCTGGTCCGCAACCCTGACGTCCTGGTCGAGCTCGTCGCGCACCGACGCCGCCCCGACCAGATCATCGTCGGGTTCGCGGCCGAGACCGACGACGTGCTCGCCAACGGGCGGGCCAAGCTCGCGGCCAAGGGATGCGACCTGCTCGTGGTCAACGAGGTGGGGGAGCGGCGCGCGTTCGAGACACCGGACAACGCTGCGACGATCCTGGGTCGAGACGGCAGCGTGACGGACGTGCCGCTGCGCACGAAGGAGTCCCTCGCCCATGCGGTGTGGGACCTGGTCGCCGAACGGCTGCCGCGTCGATAGACTGATCACCGGACCAGCTGCGGCGAACGCCGGCTGCGCAACGCCTGGGGAGGCCCATGTCCCGCCGTCTGTTCACCTCGGAGTCTGTGACCGAGGGACACCCGGACAAGATCGCTGACCAGATCAGCGACGCGATCCTGGACGCCATGCTCAAGGACGACCCGACCAGTCGCGTCGCTGTCGAGACGATGCTCACGACCGGCCAGGTGCACGTGGCCGGCGAGGTGACGACCAGCACCTACGTCGACATCTCCGACATCGTCCGCGAGAAGGTCCTGGAGATCGGCTACGACTCTTCCCGCAAGGGGTTCGACGGCGCTTCGTGTGGTGTGTCGGTCTCCATCGGCTCACAGTCGCCGGACATCGCGCAAGGCGTGGACGACGCCTACGAGCACCGGACCACAGGCGACGACGACCCGCTCGACCGGCAGGGCGCCGGCGACCAGGGCCTCATGTTCGGTTACGCGTGCACCGACACTCCGGAGCTCATGCCGCTGCCCATCGCGCTGGCCCACCGGCTCGCCCGCCGGCTCGCGCTGGTGCGCAAGCAGGGCACCGTTCCCTACCTCCGTCCCGACGGCAAGACGCAGGTCACCATCGAGTACGACGGCCACAAGCCGGTGCGTCTCGACACGGTGGTCGTGTCCAGCCAGCACGCGCCCGACATCGACCTCGACACGCTGCTCGCGCCCGACGTCCAGGAGCACGTCGTCGAACCTGTCTTCCTCGAGATCGGACTCGAGGATCTCGGCATCGACACCGAGTCCTACGTGTTGCTCGTCAACCCGACCGGCCGCTTCGAGATCGGTGGGCCGATGGGCGATGCCGGACTGACCGGGCGCAAGATCATCGTCGACTCCTACGGCGGCATGGCCCGGCACGGCGGCGGCGCCTTCAGCGGCAAGGACCCGTCCAAGGTCGACCGGTCGGCGGCCTACGCGATGCGCTGGGTCGCGAAGAACGTCGTCGCCGCCGGTCTCGCCGAGCGCTGCGAGGTCCAGGTCGCCTACGCGATCGGCAAGGCCCGCCCGGTCGGCATGTTCGTCGACACCTTCGGCACCGGCTCGCTGCCGGACGAACGCATCCAGGCCGCGATCTTCGAGGTCTTCGACCTGCGGCCTGCGGCGATCATCCGCGACCTCGACCTGCTGCGGCCGATCTACGCCCAGACGGCGGCCTACGGCCACTTCGGCCGCGAGCTCCCCGACTTCACCTGGGAGCGCACCGACCGGGTCGACGACCTCCCATGGCGCATCGATGTCCATGCGGCCGAAGTGCCCGTATGCGGCCGTTGCCTTGTAGATCGGTCGGCGCAGACGAAGGTCCTGGAGGATTCGCGACGGCCGCAGATCGAAGTGCTCGCGCACCAGCCGGTCGATCAGCCCCTCGTCGACGTGATTGGTATTGAACGTCTCGACCATGATCGAGACCGGCT
>JAVEEH010000224.1 GCA_030840545.1 Frankiaceae bacterium
CCGCGCGTCTGAAGGCATCGTCGAGGGTGGCCTCGGACTCCCGTACCCACGACTGCACGTTGGCGTCATGTACACCGTCGTGAGCCGGGTAGACGTACACGCAGCCGACAACGTCGTCACTCGAATCGAGAACGGTGAACGTAAAGCCTTTCCGATCGACGAAGTCTCGGGCATGCCGCTCCAGATCAGCGCGGTTCTCGTCCACGCTCATCTCTCGGGGCCAGTTCCCATCAGGGAAGCCCGGCGAGCTTCGAATGTGTCCCATGCTGGACGTCCAGGCTGCGTAATCGCGCTCATTGTGCTCCGGGCCGAGAGGCTCAAGGCGAAGGTCCCCAGCCGCAAATCCGGTCGGAGGGTCAAAATCCGCGGGGACGAATGAGGTGGACGCAGGCACTTCTCCTCCTCTTAGTCGCTTCGACGCAGTGATCTTCGCGATGTTGCGCTGGAACGCGGCGTGTTGGGGGCTCAAACCGCAACAACGCGAAGATCAGTCGCGCGAGAGAGCGGGCGACGGGAATCGAACCCGCACCACCAGCTTGGAAGGCTGGGGCTCTGCCGTTGAGCTACGCCCGCGGGCACCGCGCACCTCTACACTTTCGGCGACGCCGCGGGGCGTAGCGTAGTGGCTAGCGCGCCTGCTTTGGGAGCAGGAGATCGGGAGTTCGAGTCTCCCCGCCCCGACCGCAGGATCAATCCGACCACCAGCCCGCCAACCTGGCAATGGAGCCGACGCCCGATGAAGAGCGCCGTTGAAACGCTGAGCCCGACCCGGGTCAAGCTCACCGTCGAAGTTCCTTTCGAGGAGCTGAAGCCGTCGCTCGACACTGCCTATCGCAAGATCGGCCAGCAGGTCCGCGTCAAGGGCTTCCGCCCCGGCAAGATCCCGCCGCGCATCGTGGACCAGTACGTCGGCCGCGGCACGGTGCTCGAGGAGGCCGTCAACGAAGCGCTTCCCAAGCTCTACGGCGACGCGGTGCGCGACAACGAAGTGGACATCCTCGGACATCCCGACATCGAGGTGACCCAGTTCGCCGACGGCGACCAGCTGGTCTTCACTGCCGAGGTCGACATCCGGCCCGAGATCGAGCTGCCCGACTACGAGGGCCTCCCCGTCACCGTCGACGATGCCGAGGTCAGCGACGAGCAGGTCGATGAGCAGCTGGGCGGCCTGCGCGAGCGGTTCGCAACGCTCAAGGGCGCCGAGCGCCCGGCCCAGCTCGGCGACTATGTCTCCCTCGACCTGTCGGCGACAGCCGGCGGCGAGCCGATCGAGGACGCGACCGCCACCAACCTGTCCTACGAGGTCGGCACCGACTCTCTCGTCAGCGGCCTCGACGACGCCATCGTCGGGCTGTCCGCCGGCGAGTCGAAGGAGTTCGAGACCCAGCTCCGCACCGGCGACCACGGTGGCGAGTCGGCCTCGGCGACGGTGACCGTGCGCTCGGTCAAGGAGAAAGAGGTGCCGGCGCTCGACGACGACTTCGCCCAGACGGCGAGTGAGTTCGACACGATCGCTGAGCTCCGCGACGACATTCGCGAGCGTCTCAGCCGCATCGGCCGGCTGCAGCAAGGTGTGCAGGCGCGCGACCGCGCGCTCGACGCGTTGCTCGAGCGGGTCGACGTGCCGATGCCCGAGCACGTCCTCAGCGACGAGGTGTCCTACCGCAAGCGCACGATGGACCAGCAGCTGCAGGCCGCCGGCATTGCCAAGGAGGCCTATGCCCAGATGGAGGGCAAGTCCGTCGAGGAGATCGACCAGGAGCTCGAGGACGGCGCAAAGCAGGCCATCCGGGCGCAGTTCGTCCTCGACGCGATCGCACGCAAGGAGGAGCTGCAGGTCGGCGAGGCCGAGCTGACCGACCAGATCGTCCGGCGGGCCCAGCAGGCCGGCTTACGGGCGGACGAATACGCCCAGCAGGTCGTCAGCTCCGGCCAGCTCGGGTCGCTCATGAGTGAGGTGCTGCGAGGGAAGGCCCTGGCGGCGGTCCTCGAGCACGCCACCATCACCGACTCCTCCGGCCGGCCGGTCGACCTCGACAGCCTGACCAAGGAGTTCGATCCGGTCGACGACGGTGCATTCGGTGCGGACGACGACGAGGACACGGCCGCCGACGCGGACGAGTGAACGCCGCTACTCCCTCAGCGAACAAGCCCGGCCATGACGGCAACTCGGCGTGCCCGCGGGCTAGGGTCGCACCATGAGTGAGATCGAGATGCGTGCTTCCGCCGCGGGGATGAACCTCAACGACTCCGTCTTCGAGCGGCTGCTCCGCGAGCGCATCGTCTTCCTGGGCAGCCAGGTCGACGACCCGATCGCCAACCAGATCTGCGCCCAGCTCCTGCTGCTCGCGGCCGAGGACCCCGAGCGCGACATCTTCCTCTACATCAACTCGCCGGGCGGCAGCGTCTCTGCCGGCATGGCGATCTACGACACGATGCAGTACGTCGAGAACGACGTCGCCACCGTGGCGATGGGGCTGGCCGCCAGCATGGGCCAGTTCCTGCTCTGCGCCGGCGCGCAGGGCAAGCGCTACGCCACCCCGCACGCGCGGATCATGATGCACCAGCCGTCGGGTGGCATCGGTGGCACCGCGAGCGACATCGCGATCCAGGCCGAGCAGATGCTCTACACCAAGAAGGTCATGCAGGAGCGCATCGCGTTCCACACCGGTCAGACCGTCGAGCAGATCGAGAAGGACTCCGACCGCGACCGCTGGTTCACCGCCGACGAGGACAAGGACTACGGGTTCGTCGACCACGTCGTCGCCCGCGCCAACCAGGTGCCCTCCGAGGGCGCGGTCTCCTGACCGCCCGAGACAGACACAGGGAGACCGCGAT
>JAVEEH010000068.1 GCA_030840545.1 Frankiaceae bacterium
CCCCCCCCCACCGGGTGCTGGTCGTGCCGACTGCGTCAGGGGCTCAGGTAGCTCTGGATCTTGCTCACGGCTGTTGCTCGGTCGGCCGCGCCGCCGAAGGCCTCGAACGGGAAGGCCATGAACACCACCCGGTAGTCGTTCGAGGTGGTCGCCGACGCGTCCGTCACGGCAAGCGCATCGGGCAGGGCCGCATCGTCGTTGAACTGGGCGACCGCCGGCCCGATCGGGGTGATCTCGTCCGCGTAGGGCCCGTAGCCCGGACCCAGGTTGAGCGGGACCGCGCCGAATCCGTCGCCGATCACCGTGCCGTTGATGCCGTGGATGGCATCGGTCGGCTTGTCGTTCTGCGCCTCGCTGCCGTCCCAGTCGACGTGCAGATAGTCGTGCACGAAGTCCGTCGTGCCGCCGGCCTGGTCGAGCAGGTCCAGGCCTGACACGAACAGGCCGTTGCCGCGGTCGAGGTAGTCGGTCAGGACCGGCTCGAACTTCGTCAACGGAGCCGGGTACGACGTGCCGGTGAACCAGTAGACCTCGCTGTAGGCGTTGAGCAGGTTGGCCGGCAGCGAATCGTGCTCGCTCAGGTCCCACACGCTGAAGTCGATGCCGGCGGCAGTCAACGCGGCGCGATAGGTGCCCTGCACGTCAGGCGCATTGCCGTCCTGGTCGACGAGCAACACGTGCTTGGTGATGGCAACCGCTGTGACCTTTGCGGTGTCCTGCACGGTGGGGTCGGCGTCGGACACCGCTGTGAGCACCTGGTCGTCGGTCTCCCCGTCCAAAGCGTCGGCGGGGATGTCCACGGCGACGCAGACGGTCTGGCTGGCCCCCGGTGCGATCGGGCCGGTGTCCGTCGTGACGCTTGTGCAGGAGGCATCACGGACCGACGTGTGCCAGTGCTGGTCGGTCGAAAGCGTGTAGCTGTCGGACTGGAAGCCGGCGTTGGTCACGGTCACCGGGTAAGTGACCGTGGCACTGTCCCGGCCGCCGTCGATCTGCGACTTGGGCGAGAGCTTCACGCCATGCGCCGGTGCAAGCGCGGTCTCGAAGGGACTGCCGTCGGCGGAGTAGCTGCCGGCACCGGAATCGGCCGCGTCGACATGGGCGCCGTCGCTGACGATCGCCTGGACAGACGACGCGAGCTGCTGGGTGATGCCCGCTCCGTAGTGCAGGTCGACCTTGCCGCCCGCCGGGATGGTCCCGACGTGCCACACCACGTTGTTGCCCTGCACCACGCCGCCGTTGCCCGCGCTGTCCAGGTGCGTGTGCGGTGGCAGCGGCTGCGTCACCACGGCGTTGAGCGCATCTGCGTTGCCGAGGTTGCGGACAGTCACCGTGTAGTTGATCGTGCTGCCGGGGCCGACGGGAGTGCCGTCGTCCGACGTCGAGATCGCCAGGGCCGGCCGCTGCAAGCCCGTGTCGAGCTCCCAGATCCCCCGGCCATGCGTGCCGACGATCAGGCGCCCCTGCTCGGGGTCCCACTTCATCGAGTTGATCGACACCGTCGGCAACCCGCTGCCGAGCTGCTGCCAGCTCTGGCCACCGTCGTGGGTGACGAAGGCGCCGACATCGGTGCCCGCGAACAGCGTGTTGGGGTCGCTCGGGTCGAGCACGAGATCGTTGACCGGGTTGTCCGGCAGCTTGCTCGTGTCGCCGGAGATGTCGGTCCAGGTCTGGCCGCCATCGGTGGTCTTGAAGACGTGACCCGGGTCGCCGGGCGTGGTGACCGCGAACCCAGCGAAGGCGGCGTAGGCGGTCCGCCAGTTGGACTTGTCGACGGCGAACGCCGACACCGGACGGCCGGGCAGCGCAGAGTCGGTCCGGGTCCACGTCGGGCTGTCGGCCGTGAGGCCATCCGCGCTGGACCAGACCAGGCCTTCCTCGGTGCCGGCATAGACGCCGGCGCCACCATCGGAAACCCCGACTGCACTGATCAGGCAGCCACGCCCGGTGTTGGGCGCCGGTCCCTTGCAACCGGTCGTGAGGTCAGTGCTGATCGGCTTCCACGTGACGTCGGAGGCCTTCGTCGCCTCGGCGTTGTCCGTGCGGTAGACGCGGTAGGTGCCGAGCACGAGCTGGTTGCTGTGCAGCTGGTTCTGCACCCAGGGGGTGTAGAACTCCGACCGGTCCTTCAGGTTGATGCCGTTCGTGATGAGGCTCTGACCGGAGAACGAGGTGGCGCCGTCGTCCCAGCGGTAGGGACTGATCCCGTAGAAGGAGCCGAAGACGAGGTCGGGGTTGTTGGGGTCGACGAAGGCCACGCCGCCGTCACCACCGCCGACATCCAGCCACACGTTGTCGTGCGAGTCTCCGATCACGGCGCCCGGCAGCGGGCCGACCTGAGTGCCATTGTCCTGCGTGCCGGCGTAGAGCACCGGCCCGAGGAAGAAGTTGTTGCTGTAGTCCACGCTGTCGATCTGGGTGATCTGCAGACCGTCGTTGAGGTTGCGCCACTGGGCGTCGTCGAGGGACGCGCCCGGCGCCTGCCGGCCGCCCCGGTTGGCCGAGTCCCAGACACCACCGTCGTTGCCGATGACGACGTGGCTGTACTTGCCCGGCTGCAGCGCGATCGCGTGGAAGTCGGGGTGCAGGTCCAGGCCCAGGTTGAGCCAGGTCCGGCCGCCGTCGGTCGAGCGGTAGATGCCGCCCGAACCCAGCGGGTAGTTGTACTCACCGGCGACGTAGACGACGTTGTAGTGCTTGGGGTCGGCAGTGACGACGTTGTCGTAGGTGCACTGGATGTCGCAGTAGTTCAGGACGGAGTCGACCTGTGGCAACGGCCCCTCGGTCGGCAGCTTGCGCCAGCTGTTGCCGCCGTTGTCCGAACGGAAGATGCGCGACGGGTGGTAGGTGCCCGAGGTGTCGGTGTAGTCGAAGCCGGCATAGAGCCGGGTCCGGTGCTTGGGGAGCTTGGTCGCGGAGATCGCGAAGCGAGTGGGCCCGGAGACGTAGTCGGCGTTCGCCGGCAGGCCCGTCATGATCCGCTTCCACTTCTTCTGGTGGCTCGCGGACGTGGTGCGGAAGATGCCCTTGCCGACGAACGTCGAGTAGACGGTGTGCGGGTCGTTGGGGTCCAGCGCCAGGTCTGCAGCGCCGTGCTCGAACTGGTTCGTCGTCCTGAGCGCGGTCCAGTGCTTGCCGCCGTCGACCGACCGGTAGACGCCCCAGGTCTGCTGGAACGGCGAGCTGACGCGGAACGAGCCGGCCTTGCCGCGGATCGTCGCGACGTAGAGGCGGTTGGGGTTGGTGGGGTCGACGACGATCTTCGAGATGGAGGTGCCGGTGAAGATCGAGCCGCCGTTGACGTGCTGCCAACTGTTGCCACCGTCGGCGGAGCGGTAGACACCGTCGCCGAAGTAGCTGTCGCCGGACAGGTCGCCTTCGCCGCTGCCGAGGTAGATCACCTTGTTGTTGCTGGGCGCGATCGCGAGGGCACCGACGGCCAGCGTGCTGAGGTTGTCGGTGAGCGCGGTCCACCTTCCGGTCGCGGGGTCATAGCGCCACACGCCGCCCTGGGCGGCACCCGCGAAGATGTGCCCCTGCGTGTCGACGGCCAGCGCGCTGATGCGACCGGACACGGTCTGCAGCTGCGAGGTCGTGCGCCCGATCTGCAGCGTGGTCTTCTCGGGCAGTGCCTGCCAGACCGTCGGGGCCGAGCTGAGCGCGGGGCGGCCTGGTCGGCGGGCGACCGGCGCCTGGCGCAGCGACTGCCGCTGGTTGGCGGCGTGCGCGCGGAGGTGGGAAGCGCGCTCGACCGAGATCGCGCGGTTGCCCGACAGGCGGCGGGCGTCGTAGTAGCGAGCTCGCGCCTGGAGGTAGCCCTTGCGCTCCATGCGGCGCTCGGCGTTCTGGACGACCTGGCGGTCACGCGCCAGGTGGAACGAGTGTTGGGTGGCACCCACTGCGGGGTTGTTGCCGGCACCCACGGTGACCAGCAACGGGACGCCGAGGCCGGTGATCGCTGCGAGACAGGTGCGGCGAACTCGGCGGGTGACAGTGCTGTGACGCATCAAGCGCTCCCATGGGTCAGGCTGGGCGATGGCTTCGCCGCGATTCGGGCATCAGCCTCAAAGGCAACCTAGGTCGAGCGCGTCGTTCACATGACGCTTTCTGAGAATTTCTCAGCCGGTCATCCGGGTTAGGCCCAGAGCTGGCCCTCGAGACGCCCGGCGGCGTCCTCCAAGGTGCCGTCATAGGCCCCGGTGGACAGGTATTTCCAGCCCCCGTCGCAGACCACGAGGGCGATGTCGGCACGTTCGCGGGCTTTGACCGCCCGGTCGGCCTGGGCCAGCGCGGCGTGCAGGATCGCCCCGGTCGAGATGCCGGCAAAGATGCCTTCGCACTCGATCAGCTGGCGGGTCCGGCGCAGCGCATCCTCCGGCCCGACCGAGAACCTCGTGTCGAGCACCGACGCGTCGTAGAGCTCGGGGATGAACCCCTCGTCGATGTTGCGCAGGCCGTAGACGAGCTCGCCGTAGCGGGGCTCCGCGGCGACGATGCGAATGCCCGGCACCTTCTCCTTCAGATAGCGCCCGACGCCCATCAGCGTGCCCGTCGTCCCGAGCCCGGCCACGAAGTGGGTGATCGTCGGCAGGTCCTCGAGCAGCTCCGGGCCGGTGGTCTCGTAGTGCGCTCGTGCGTTGGCTGGATTGCCGTACTGGTAGAGCATCACCCAGTCGGGGTGGGCGGCGGCCAGCTCCTTCGCCAGGGCGACGGCCTGGTTGGACCCGCCCGCGGCCGGCGAGTCGATGATGCGGGCGCCGTACATCTCGAGCAGCTGACGCCGCTCGATCGAGGTGTTCTCCGGCATCACGCAGTCCAGCAGGTAGCCCTTGAGCTTGCAGACCATCGCCAGCGAGATGCCGGTGTTGCCGCTGGTGGGTTCCAGCACAGTGCAACCGGGAGTCAGCTGACCGTCCTTCTCCGCCTGCTCGACCATGAAGAACGCCGGCCGGTCCTTGATCGAACCGGTTGGGTTGCGGTCCTCGAGCTTGGCCCACAGCCGGACGGCCTGTTCGCCCCGGCCACCCTCGGGCGACAGGTTCGGCAGGCCGACC
>JAVEEH010000246.1 GCA_030840545.1 Frankiaceae bacterium
GGATGATCGAGCGGAACAGCTGGATCATCGTGTCCAGGCACAGAGCGAAGAAGCTACCGGTCTGACGCAGCGGCGCCGCCAGCGTGGATGAGCTCATTGATTGGGCTTCTTGGCGGCGCTTTTCTTCGCCGCCGTCTTGCGCGCAGGTGCCTTCTTGGCCGGCTTGGACAGAACACGTACGCCGCCGCCGGACCCCTGCCGGGACCCCTCGGTGGTTGCCGGCGCCGCGGTCGCCGCCTCGCCGTAGCCTTCCGGGCTCGTGAACGACCCCGGCGGCGGGGTGACGTTGTTCTCCTTCAACCACTGGCCGGCGGGCCGCTGCATGCGCCGTGGCTCGCCATCGCTCGGACTGATCTGCGGCGGGATGGGGGGCAGCGGAGGAATCTCCTCGCCCTCCTCCTTCTCCGCGGCCAGCTCGGCGGCGTCCTTCTCCTCCGCCATCCCGATCGGCCCTTGCCGGCGGGCGTTGAGGAACTGGCGCACGACCGGCTCCTGGCTCGACAGCAACATCTCGCGCGGGCCGAACATCGCCAGGTGGCGCCGGTAGAGCAGGCCGATGTTGTCGGGGACCGTGCGCGCGGTGTTGACGTCGTGGGTGACGATCAGCATCGTCGCCTCGATCTGTGCGTTGAGGTCGACGATCAGCTGGTTGAGGTAGGCGGTGCGCACCGGGTCGAGGCCGGAGTCCGGCTCGTCGAAGAGCAGGATCTCGGGGTCGAGCACGAGGGCACGGGCAAGACCCGCGCGCTTGCGCATCCCACCGGAGATCTCCCCCGGCAGCTTTTCCTCGGCGCCGAGGAGGCCCGTCAGCTCGAGCTTCTCCATGACGATCCGCTTGATGTCGGACTCGTTCTTCTTCGTGTGCTCGCGCAACGGGAACGCGACGTTGTCATAAATCGTCATCGAGCCGAACAAGGCGCCGTCCTGGAACAGCACGCCGAACATCTTGCGAATCTCGTAGAGCTCGCGTTCGGGAACGTTGGGGACGTCCTTGCCCTCGATGTAGATGTGTCCGCGGTCCGGGCGGAGCAGGCCGACGAGATGCTTGAGGAAGACGGACTTGCCGGTGCCGGAAGGCCCGAGGAGCACCGAGATCTCGCCCTTGGGCAGCACGAGCGACACGTCTTCCCAGATCACCTGCTTGCCGAAGGACTTCGACAGTCCCTCGACCTTGACTTCAACGCCCACGCACGACCGCCTTCCATGCCGCAACTGGGACGACGATGTCAGTCGCCAGGGCAGCCACTCCGTGTGTGACCGCCGTCACAGCCAGGAAGGCTACCCGTTGGTAGTCCCATCGAGTCACTCGCCCCGACGGGCTTACCCGCACGAGCGCTGTTCCTCACCTCCCGGGCACGCGCGAGGGGGCGCCCCGCCGATGGCGGGACGCCCCCTCGCGCACAGTGCTGGTTACTTGACCGTGACCGTCGCGCCGGCGCCCTCGAGCGCCTCCTTGGCCTTGGCGGCGGTTTCCTTGTTGGCCTTCTCGACGACGGTCTTCGGAGCGCCGTCAACGACGTCCTTGGCCTCCTTGAGACCCAGGCTGGTCAGCTCGCGCACGACCTTGATGACCTGGATCTTCTTGTCGCCGGCAGCTTCGAGGATGACGTCGAACTCGTCCTGCTCAACGGCCTCTTCGGCGGCGGCGCCGCCACCACCGGCGGCCGGGGCCGCAGCCGCCGCCACCGGCGCAGCCGCGGTCACGCCGAACGTCTCCTCGAAGGACTTCACGAACTCCGAGAGCTCGATCAGCGTCATCTCCTTGAACGCGTCGAGCAGGTCGTCAGTAGCGATCTTTGCCATGGTGTCGAACCTTTCTTGTCAGCTGGTGGATGTCGCGTCACCAGCGACATCGGTCCCGGCGGGGGTTTCGGATGGTGCCGCCGCATCGGCGGCGGGCGCTGCTTCGGTCTCTTCTGCGGCCTGCTCGTCGGTCGGTGCGTCGGCCGCCGCCGGCGCCGCGTCGGCGGGTGGTGCCTCGTCGGCGGGTGGTGCCTCGTCGGCAACCGGTGCCGCGTCGGCGGGTGGCGCCGGCTCCGGTGCCTGCTCCGGTGCCTCGGCGCTCTTCTGCTGCTCCAGCGCGCCCAACAGCCGCGCGGCCTGCGACAGCGGCGCAGCGAACAGGCTGACCGCCTGCGACAGCGACGCCTTCATCGCGCCGGCCAGCTTGGCGAGCAGGACCTCACGCGACTCGAGGTCGGCGAGCTTGCGCACCTCGTCGGCGGTGATGGGCCGCCCGTCGAGGACGCCGCCCTTCACCACCAGCAGCGGGTGCTCCCGGCCGAACGCCCGCAGACTCTTCGCGACCACGACCGGGTCCCCGGTCACGAACGCGATCGCCGACGGGCCTTCGAGCAGCGGCTCGAGGGTGTCGACGCCCGCTTCGCGGGCGGCGATCTTGGTGAGGGTGTTCTTCACGACCGAGTAGGTCGCGTTGCCGGCGAGCGTTCGCCGCAGCTCCTTGAGCTGGGCAACGGTGAGCCCGCGGTACTCGGTCAGCACGGCGGCCGAGGAGTCACGGAACGCGTCGATAAGCTCGGCGACCGCGGCGGCCTTGTCTGGCCTGGCTGTGTCTCCTTGCGCGCGGAGCACGACGGGTCTCCTCTCCAGGTCGGGACGTCGACACCGAAAACGCCCCGGCGCAGGTGCGCGGGGGCGTCGGGGTCAGCACCGGACCAGGGCCCGAACTGAGACCTACCATCCACTCACCTACGCGGGCCGCCCGCTTGCGCGGGACCTTCACCCACCCGAGTGCAGTGGGAACCAGCGGTCTTCGGCAGCGCCCAGGCTACGGACGCACCCGGGTCCGGTCAAAACCGCGCCGGGCCGGCGTCAGGAGCCGTCGTCGTCCGACGCGGAAGCGTCGTCACCGCCGCCTTCGGCGGACAAGTTGCGGGTCTTGGCCGGGTCGACCAGGATGCCGGGACCCATCGTCGTGGACATCGCCACCTTCTTGAGGTAACGACCCTTCGCGGCGGACGGCTTGGCCCGGAGCACCTCGTCGAGGGCAGCGGCATAGTTCTCCAGCAGCTGCTCCTCGGAGAACGAGGACTTGCCGATGACGAAGTGCAGGTTGGCCTGCCGGTCGACGCGGTATTCGATCTTGCCGCCCTTGATGTCCTGGACTGCCTTGGCGACGTCGTTGGTCACGGTGCCGGTCTTGGGGTTGGGCATGAGGCCGCGCGGGCCGAGGACCCGGCCGAGGCGGCCGACCTTGCCCATCATGTCCGGAGTCGCGACGGCAGAGTCGAAGTCGAGCATGCCGCCATTGACCTGCTCGATCAGCTCGTCGCCACCCACCAGGTCGGCGCCGGCGGCTCGCGCCTCGTCGGCCTTGTCGCCGGTCGCGAACACCGCGACGCGAGCGGTCTTGCCGGTGCCGTGCGGCAACGAGACCGTGCCCCGGACCATCTGGTCGGCCTTGCGCGGGTCGACGCCGAGCCGCATGGCGACCTCGACGGTGGAGTCGAAGCGCTTGGTCGTGGTCGTCTGCTTGGCCAGCTTGACGGCGTCTGCCGGGGTGTAGAGCTTGTCCTCTTCGATCAGTGCGGCGGCCTGCTGGTAGGCCTTGCTGCGCTTGGTCATATCGTCCTGCTCCTCCTGTGGTCCAAGCGGACGCGCGTGCGTCCTCCCACGACGGTTGGGTTCGGCTTTGTCCCTCGTATAACAATCAGTCGCGGACGGTGATGCCCATCGACCGCGCGGTGCCGGCGATGATCTTCTCGGCCGCGTCGAGGTCGTTGGCGTTGAGGTCGGCCATCTTGGTCTCGGCGATCTCACGCACCTTGGCACGACTGATCGTGGCGACCTTTGTCTTGTGCGGCTCGCCTGAGCCCTTCTCGACGCCCGCGGCCTTCAGGATGAGCCGGGCGGCCGGGGGGGTCTTGGTGATGAACGAGAATGACCGATCCTCATAGACCGTGATCTCGACCGGCACGACGTTGCCCCGCTGGGCCTCGGTGGCCGCGTTGTACTGCTTGCAGAACTCCATGATGTTGACGCCGTGCTGACCCAACGCGGGGCCGACGGGCGGCGCGGGTGTGGCAGCGCCGGCCTGGATCTGGAGCTTGATGAGGCCGGCGATCTTCTTCTTGGGAGGCATGTCTTCAGTTCTCTCTCGTGCCTGTAGTCGCGGGGATGGGGGTCAGATCTTGCTGACCTGGCTGAAGGACAGCTCGACCGGAGTCTCCCGGCCGAAGATGGAGACGAGCACCTTGAGGCGCTGGGCCTCGGGGTTGATCTCGTTGATGGTGGCGGGCAGCGTCGCGAACGGCCCGTCCATGACCGTGACCGACTCGCCGATGTTGAAGTCGACGACCTTCGGCGCCTCGGTCTTCTTGACGTCCTTGGGCTTGGGGGCCAGGAACTTCACGACGTCCTCGGTGGACAGCGGGGTCGGGTGGGTCGTGCCGACGAACCCGGTCACGCTGGGGGTGTTCTTGACGGCTGACCAGGACTCGTCGGTGAGGTCCATCCGCACCAGCACGTAGCCCGGGAAGATCTTCGACTGGACGATCTGTCGCTTGCCCTGCTTGATGACCTGCTCGTCCTGCGTCGGGACCTCGATCTGGAAGATGAAGTCCTCCATGTTGAGCGAGGCGATGCGGGTCTCGAGGTTGGTCTTCACCTTGTTCTCGTAGCCGGCGTAGGTGTGCACGACGTACCAGTCACCGGGCAGCGTCGACAACCCGGCGCGGAACGCCTCGACCGGGTCTTCCTCCACCTCCTCGACGTCGGCGGCTGTCTCGACCTCGGCCGGCGCATCGTCGGCCGGAGCGGAGTCGAACTCGACGGAGACGTCGGTCGCAGGCGCGCCCTCGACGGGCGGGGCCGGTGCGGCTTGGAACTCGGTCACAGTGGAAGAACCTCAGACTCGGTGCTAGTAGGGGTCGGTCAGCCGAAGATGCCGAGGACGGCCTTGGTGAAGGCGAAGTCGTAGAGCGAGACCAGTGCAACCATCGCCGTGACGAACACGATCGAGACGATCGTGTAGGTCACGAGCTCTTGGCGCGTCGGCCAGATGACCTTGCGCAGCTCCGCAACAACCTGCCGGTTGTAGAGGGCGATGCGTTCGAACAGTCCCGGGCGCTTCGCGCCGCGGCCGCCGCTCGCCGGCTGCGGCGATGGGCTCCGCTCGCTGGTCAACGTCACCGGTCGTCCACACCTCCGTCTCGCCTCGAATCGCCTCTACCTCGCAGGGCAGGAGGGACTCGAACCCCCAACCACCGGTTTTGGAGACCGGGACTCTGCCAATTGAGCTACTGCCCTGAGCGTGCTGCTGTCCTGGCTAGGACGGGTCAGTGTACGTCGGGCGCGCGCAGCCGGTCGAACGCGCCGCAACTGGCACAACCCGGTGGACCCGTGCCTGGCCAGGCTGGGAACATGAGGCCATGGCCGACCGAGTCCTGCCCCGCATCTCCAGCCGTGTCGCCGCCATCAGCGAGTCCGCCACCCTGGCGGTGGATGCAAAAGCCAAGGCGCTGAAGGCTGCGGGCCGCGACGTGATCGGCTTCGGTGCCGGTGAGCCGGACTTCCCCACGCCGGACCCGATCGTGGCCGCCGCCGTCGCCGCCTGCCGCGATCCCCGGATGCACCACTACACCCCGGCCGGTGGCCTGCCCGAGCTCAGGGAGGCGATCGCCGCGAAAACCGCTCGCGATTCTTCCTACGCCGTGACCGCGTCCCAGGTGCTCGTCACCAACGGCGGCAAGCAGGCGGTCTACGAGGCCTTCGCGACGCTGCTCGACCCGGGCGACGAGGTGCTGCTGCCCGCCCCCTACTGGACCACCTACCCCGAGGCCATCAAGCTCGCCGGCGGGGTGCCGGTGCCGGTCGAGACCGACGACTCCACCGGCTATCTCGCGTCGGTCGAGCAGCTCGAGGCGGCGCGGACCGAGCGCACCAAGGTGCTGCTGTTCTGCTCGCCGTCCAACCCGACCGGGGCGGTCTATCCGACCGCGGCGGTCGAGGCCATCGGCCGCTGGGCCGTCGAGGCCGGCATCTGGGTGCTCACCGACGAGATCTACGAACACCTCGTCTACGACGGGGTCAGCGCCGCATCGATGCCGGTCGTCGTGCCCGACCTCGCCGACCGCTGCGTCGTCGTCAACGGCGTCGCCAAGACTTACGCGATGACCGGCTGGCGGGTGGGCTGGATGATCGGCCCCGACGACGTCGTCAAGGCGGCGACCAACCTGCAGTCGCACGCGACGTCCAACGTGTCCAACGTCGCGCAGGCAGCCGCCGTCGCCGCGTTGCGCGGTGACCTGTCCGCCGTCGAGCACATGCGCGAGGCGTTCGACCGCCGTCGCCGCACGATGGTCCGGATGCTGCAGGAGATCCCGGGGGTCGAGTGCCCTGAGCCGCTCGGCGCCTTCTACTGCTTCCCGTCGGTGCGCGGGCTGCTCGGCGCGACGATCCGCGGGCGCACGCCGCAGTCCTCCACCGAGCTCGCGGAGCTGCTCCTCGACGAAGTCGAGGTGGCCGTCGTGCCGGGCGAGGCGTTCGGCGCCCCTGGGTACCTGCGGCTCTCCTATGCTCTCGGCGACGAGGACCTGGCCGAGGGCCTCGGCCGGATCGCCAAGCTGCTGAGCTGACCCTGTGCCACCGCCGATTTCTCTCCCGGTGCGCTGCGTCGGTAACCTTCGGTAATGACGCAGCGGGATCTGCGGGTGCTGCCGAAAACACACCTGCATCTGCACTTCTCCGGGTCGATGCGGCATCTGACGCTGGTCGAGCTGGCCGACAAGCACGGAGTCCGGCTGCCTGACGCGTTGCGGACCGATTGGCCGCCTGAACTATCGGCGGCGGACGAGCGTGGCTGGTTCCGGTTCCAGCGGTTGTACGACATCGCTCGCTCGGTGCTGCGCACGGAGGACGACGTACGACGCCTGGTCCGCGAAGCGGCCGAGGACGACCGGGCCGACGGGTCGCGCTGGCTGGAGATCCAGGTGGATCCGTCCGGGTACGCGAACCGGTTCCACGGGATCACCGAGTTCACGGATCTGGTGCTGGATGCCGCGCGGGACGCGTCAGCCTCG
>JAVEEH010000075.1 GCA_030840545.1 Frankiaceae bacterium
GCGAGGATCTCGCGGGCGTCGCCGACGACGGGGACGTCGGCCTCGCGGTTCTTGGAGATCTCCGCCGGGTCGATGTCGGCGTGGATGACGGTCGCGTCAGGAGCGAACGTCGACAGCTTGCCGGTCACCCGGTCGTCGAACCGCGTGCCCAGCGCGACCATCAGGTCGCACTTCTGCAGCGCCGTCACCGCCGCGACGGAGCCGTGCATGCCGGGCATGCCGAGGTGCAAGGGGTGGGAGTCCGGGAAGGCGCCGCGCGCCATCAACGTCGTGATCACCGGGGCGCCGGTGAGCTCCGCCAGCACGCGGAGCTCGGCCGCGGCATGCGCCTTGAGCACCCCGCCGCCGACGTAGAGCACGGGCCGCTTCGCCGCCACGATGAGTCGCGCGGCCTCACGAACCTGTTTCGCATGGGCTCGAGCCGCCGGCCGATAGCCGGGCAGCTGCATCTCCACCGGCCACACGAACTCCGCCGTCGCCTGCAGCGCGTCCTTCGCGATGTCGACGAGCACCGGGCCCGGTCGCCCGGTCGCTGCGATGTGGAACGCCTCGGCAAGCACCCGCGGGATCTCCGCCGCGTCCTGCACGAGAAAGTTGTGCTTGGTGATCGGCATCGTGATGCCGCAGATGTCCGCCTCCTGGAAGGCGTCGGTGCCGATGGCGGCGGAGGGCACCTGACCGGTGATGGCAACGATCGGCACGGAGTCCATGTAGGCGTCGGCGATCGGCGTGACGAGGTTCGTCGCACCCGGGCCGCTCGTCGCCATGCAGACGCCGACCCGACCGGTCGCCTGCGCATATCCCGTGGCTGCGTGCCCGGCGCCCTGCTCGTGGCGGACCAGGATGTGCCGCAGCCGTTTGGAGTCGAACAGCGGGTCGTACGCCGGCAGGATCGCTCCACCGGGGATGCCGAAGACGACGTCGACTCCGAGCTCCTCGAGCGAGCGGACGAGCGACTGCGCCCCGGTGAGCATTTCGGCGGTCACGACGTTCCCTTCACGGTGGTTCGGCGGTCCAGACATACAAAAGCCCCTCGTGCGGAGCACGGAGGGGCGAGCGCGCGGATGACAGAAGACGTCAGGCCACGCGCCCCTGGATTACTACGACGACATTGAACACATCGACACCGTCGCAAACTCCGGCAAGCACTGTCAAGCACGTGAAACAGTCGTCTCGCTCTGCGAGACGCAGGAAATCAGCCGTCAGCCGCACACAGCGCCGTAGGCGGCGGAGCCGACGAGCTTCGCGTACTTGCCCAGGACACCGGTCGGATACGGCGGCGGCGGTGGCGACCACTCCGCGCGGCGCCGGTCGAGCTCGGCGTCGTCGACGAGAAGGTCGAGGCGCCGGCCCGCGATGTCGAGCCGGATCTGGTCGCCGTCGCGGACGAGCGCGATCGGGCCTCCGTCGGCTGCCTCCGGTGCGATGTGACCGATGCACAGACCAGTGGTGCCGCCGGAGAACCGACCGTCGGTCAGGAGCAGGACGTCCTTGCCCAGGCCGGCGCCCTTGATCGCCCCGGTCACCGCGAGCATCTCGCGCATCCCCGGGCCGCCGCGCGGTCCCTCGTAGCGGATGATGACGACATCGCCCGGTTGCAGCCGGCCCTCGGTCACCGCGTCCATCGCCGGCCGCTCGGTGTCGAAGACTCGGGCGGTCCCCTCGAACACCGCCTTGTCGAAGCCCGCACTCTTCACCACGGCACCGTCCGGGGCCAGCGATCCACGCAGGATCGTGAGACCACCGGTGCGATGCAGCGGCGCGGAGAGCGCGCGGATCACCTTGCCGTCCGGGTCGGGCGGCGCCACCTCGGCCAGGTTGTCGGCGACCGTGCGGCCCGTCACGGTGAGCGCGTCGCCGTGGATGAGGTCGGCGTCCAGCAGCGCCCGCATGACGACCGGGATGCCACCGACCTTGTCGAGGTCGGCCATGACATAGCGCCCGAACGGCTTCACGTCGGCCAGATGCGGCGTCCGGTCGCCGATGCGGTTGAAGTCGTCGAGGCTCAGCTCGACCTGCGCCTCGTGAGCGATCGCCAGCAGGTGCAGGACGGCGTTCGTCGATCCGCCCAGTGCCATGACGATGGTGATGGCATTTTCGAACGCCTCCTTCGTCATCACCTGGCGCGCAGTGATGCCCTTGTCGAGCAGACCGACCACGGCCGCGCCCGAGGCGAGCGCGAAGTCGTCACGACGCCGGTCGACAGCGGGCGGGGCGGCGCTTCCCGGCAACGACATGCCGAGTGCCTCGGCGGCGCTCGCCATCGTGTTGGCCGTGTACATGCCGCCGCAGGCGCCTTCACCGGGACAGGTGTTGCGCTCGATGGCGTCGAGGTCGGCCCGGGTGATGCGACCGGCCGCACACGCTCCGACGCCTTCGAAGACGTCGATGATGGTGAGGTCCCGGTCGTCGAGATGACCCGGCAGCGTCGTGCCGGCATAGAGGAACACCGAGGCGAGGTCGAGTCGCGCGGCGGCCATCAACATGCCCGGCAGCGACTTGTCGCAGCCCGCGAGCAGGACGCTGCCGTCGAAGCGCTCGGCGAACATCACCGTCTCGACCGAGTCGGCGATGACCTCGCGGGACACGAGGCTCGCGTGCATCCCTTCGTGGCCCATCGAGATGGCATCGGAGACGCTGATCGTGCCGAACTCCAACGCGATGGCGCCGGCTTCGCGCACACCGTCCTTGGCGCGCTTGGCGAGCCGGTCGAGCGAGAGGTTGCACGGCGTGATCTCGTTCCACGACGAGGCGATCCCGATCTGTGGCTTGTCCCAGTCGTCGTCGGTCAGGCCGACCGCGCGCAGCATCGCCCGGGCCGGAGCCCGCTCCATGCCATCCGTCACGTCACGACTGCGTGGTTTGCGCTCGACCATGGGTGCCACCCTATGCAGCGACGAGTAACGTCCGCGCCGTGACCGAACTCACGTGGCAGGACGCCACCGCGCAGGCCGCCCTCGTCCGTCGTGGCGAGGCAAGCCCCAAGGAGCTCGTCGAAGCCGCGATCGCGCGCATCGAAGCGGTCAACCCACAGCTCGACGCGGTCATCCGCACCCGCTTCGACGAAGCGCGCGCCGAGGCCGCTGGAACCCTCCCCGACGGGCCCTTCCGCGGAGTGCCGATCCTGCTCAAGGACCTCGGGTGCACCGTCGCCGGCGAGCAGACGGCGTTCGGCATCGGGCCGCTGCGCGACCTGCGCTGGCCGTTGACGTCCTACCTGGCGGAGCAGTTCCGCGCCGCCGGGTTCGTCGCGCTCGGTCGCACCAACGTGCCCGAGCTCGGTACGACGGTGACGACCGAGCCCAAGAGCTTCCCGCCGGCACGGAACCCGTGGAACCCCGAGCACTCCACCGGCGGGTCCAGCGGCGGATCGGCCGCGGCCGTCGCGAGCGGCATGGTGCCCGTCGCGCATGCGAGTGACGGCGGCGGCTCGATCCGCATCCCGGCCAGCGAGTGCGGGCTGGTCGGGCTGAAGCCGACCCGCGGCCGGGTGTCGCAAGGCCCGCGGGTCGGCGAGAGCTGGGCCGGCGGCAGCATTGACGGCTGCCTCGCGCGGACGGTGCGGGACGCGGCCGGTGTCCTCGACACCATCAGTGGCCGGATGCCTGGCGAGCCCTACTACGCCCCCGCTCTGCCCGGCCCGCTCGCCGGCGAGGTCGGCGTCGAGCCCGGCCGGCTGCGGATCGGCTTCTCGGACCATGCCGTGGGCGACTACTACCTGGACGATCCAGAGTGTCGCGCCGCTGTTGCGACCGCCGGCCGGCTGCTCGAGTCGCTCGGGCACGACGTCACCGAGGCCGGGCCGGCAGCGATGTTCGAGGCAGCGTTCTCGCAGCACTTCGTCCGGGTCATCGCCGCCGACACTGAGGCGACGTTCCAGGCGTTCGAGCGACTGATCGAACGGCCGATCGGCGACGACGAGATCGAGCCGCGCAACGCCGCCTATCGCCAGGTCGGCAAGGCGATGGATGCCGTCAGCTATCTGGAGTCCCGCGCATGGATCGGGATGTGGAACCGACGGATGGCCGGGTGGTGGTCGTCGTACGACCTGCTCGTGACCCCGACGGTGGGCGCCCCGCCGCCGCGGCTCGGCTGGTTCACCGGCGACGGGCCGAAGCGCGAGGGCGCCAACATCGCGTCGTTC
>JAVEEH010000288.1 GCA_030840545.1 Frankiaceae bacterium
CCGGTGCGCCAGTCGACGACGGTCAGGTACCACGCGTCGATGCCGGATGCCTGCCGCGTCGGTGAGTAGAGGTAGAGGTTTCCGTTGCCGCGGGCGAGCTTCGGCACCACCGACGGTGACAGCACCCGGTTTGTCCAGCCGACGTGGCAGCCGGGTCCGTCGAGCACGACCTTGGTGACCCCGCCCGGCAACCTGTCACCGCGGATTCGCGTCGTCGGGTTGAGATAGCCGGAGTTGTTCTCGACGACGAGCCCACCACCCCAACCGACCAGCGAGTTCTCCGTCGCGCTCGCACCTTTGCCGAACACGGGCACCGAGCACCTGAGCCGGCTTTCGCCCTCAGCAAGGTGGGCATCGCGCGAGACGACGAGCACATGCATCCGGCCGGCGGCATTGTCGGTGATGGCGACGTAGTGCTTGCCGAGCAACGTGGGCGTCGTCCCGGAGCCCTGGTTGATCTGACCGACCTTGCGCTGGGCCCCCCGGTCGTAGGTGAACCGCCACACGACGTACGGCGTACCGTCGCGGCGGGCACGGAACTCGTACAACGCGTGGTCGCTCACCACCGAGACGCCGTCCTCACCCACCGCGTGCGAGTTCTCGATCTGCTCGCCGCGAAGCAGGGCGACGTGCACGGCACCGGTCTGCGGGTCGAGCGTGCCGACTCGCCCGTAACGCGTGATCCACCAGAGCAGTCCGTGGAAGTCGGGCAGCACCCCGGTTACCGGGTCGCACTGCCCGCTCGGCTTGGGGTTGGTGTAGGTGGTGCAGTCGTGCGGCAGGTAGGTGGACAGGTCCCAGTCGTCGGTCTGCTTGAACGACCAGGTGCCGTCCGCTGCCTGGACGTGAGCGATGCGCTGGATGTGCTGAGCCGCGTCGGCGACGACGGCCCGGTCGAGGTTGTCGAGGTAGAAGTAGGCGCCCGAGCTGTCGCTGTAGACCTTGTCGAGGTCGGCCGACTCCGCTGCCTGCAACGTCGACGGGCGCGGTGGAAGGTTGTAGGTGGCGAGGTCTTTCAACGTCGCCGGGTCGACCAGCCGCATGGTGAAGTTGGTGGCACCGCCGCACTGGAGGACGAGGAGTTTCTCCTTCGTCACGGCCAAGCCGGCGCACGGCCCCTTGCCGGCGAACGTGACGGTCGACCCGTGACCGACCGGTCCGGCCCACGGATGAGTGTCCGAGGCGTAGCTGTCGCCGTGCATCGTGTCGGCGCCAGAGTTGGACATGTAAGGGTTGGCCGGCAGCCAGCTGCGGGGAAGCGGCCGCGCACTGCGTGCGGTGCCGGACGCCATCGACGGCACGGCGACACTCGCGCACGCCAGCGCGGCCAACATCGCAGCGGCGCGGCGGGATGCTCTCACGCAGCACCCTTCGTGGGCAGCGACGGCGGCGCGGCCGACGGATCCGAGGCCCAGGTCGAGCCGGTGGCGGCTTGCAACGTGAAGCGCAGCACCTTGCCCGACTGCACCTGCTGCGGCGTCAGCCAGGCCCGGTCCAGTGGGCGTCCGTCGAACGTGGCGCTGGCGACGTACTCACTGGTCGGGCCGGCCCCGGGAGCGAGGATGCGCAGGGTGGGTCGCGCCGAGCCGGAGCCGTGAACGGTGACGGAGTCGAAGAACGGGCTGGAGAGCTCCCACGCCGGCGCCCCCGGCTGAGCCTGGTAGAGCCCCATGGCCGTGAGGACGTACCAGGCCGACATCGTGCCCGCGTCGTCGTTGCCGGGCAGGCCGTAGGGGCCGGCCGACCAGACCTGGGCCGAGGCGTGCAGCACCTTCTGGGTCTTCCAGGGCGCGCCGAGCCAGTCGTAGAGCCACGGTGCTTGAAGGTCGGTCTCGTTGGCCGGCGTGAACTGGTTGCCGATGTAGTAGACGCCGAAGAAGCTTGCCTGCGTCTGCGCCACCGGCACGACCGGGGCCGCCTCGCTCTGTGCCGTCGTACCGAAGAACTGGTCCAGCCGGTCCAGCGCGGTCGGTACGCCGCCCATCGCCGTCGCCAGTCCAGGCACGTCCTGCGGCACGGCCCACAAGTACTGCCAGCCGGTGCCTTCCTGCCACCCGTCGGAGAAGTCCGGGCTCCAGGTCGACGTCGGGCCGACGGCGGTGGGGTTGGCCCAGGTGCCGTCGGAGTTGCGGGGCCGCAGGAAGTGGTCGTCCGGGTTCATGAGGTTGTGCCAGAACCCGGCCCGGCGGGTGAACTCGACGACCTCGGCACGGGTGCCGTAACGGCGCGCCAGCCACGCGACCGACGCGTCGTCGACGGCGTACTCGAGGGTCAGGGCGGCGCCGATGTCGCTGACGTCGTTGGGTATGTAGCCGTTGGCGAGGTCGGCGTCCAGATGTCCGCGCGGCCAGACCGGCGGCAATGTCGTCGCCTGCCGGACCAACGCCGCGTAGGCGCGCTGCGCGTCGTCGCCGCTGAGCGCGCCGTCGGTGACGAGGGTGGCGAGGGTCGGCGTGCCGGAGTCGCCGCCCATGATCCCGTAGTCACGGTTGCCGTGCACCCACCGCGGCACCACGCCGCCGTTCTGGTCGGCGTCGTCGAGTAGCGAGATGCCGACGTCATGGGCGACACCCGGCGCGATGAGTGCCAGCAGCGGCGTCTGGGTGCGGTAGGTGTCCCACAACGAGAGGTCGGTGTAGTGGTGGTGACCGCCGACCACCTGATGCACGACGCCGTCGAAACCGAGGTAGCGCCCGTCCGCGTCATCGAACGCCGTCGGCAGCAGCAACGACCGGTAGAGATTCGTGTAGAACGTCGCGCGCTGGTCGGCGAAACCGCCGGTGACCTCGATGGCGTGGAGCCGCGCGTTCCAGGTGTCGTGGGCGCGGGTGCGAACCGCATCGAAGGTGGTGCCGTCGGGGGCTTCAGCCTGCAGGTTGGCGGTCGCGCCGGCAGCGTCGACACCCGAAAGTGCGATGCGCACGCCGACCGTCGGGTCGGTGGTCGTGTCGAACGTCACCCAGCCGCCCACCCCCGATCCCTTCGCACCCGCCGAGCCGGGTGACAGCGCCGACCCCGACCAGGTGCCCGAGGACGTGAACGGCCGGTCGAACCGCGCGGTGAACCAGATCGTGAATCCGCCGCCGCCGGGCACGAGCACGCTGCCGGTGACGGTGCGGTTGTCGATGATCTGCAGCGCGCCGGTCTGCACGCCGTCGTTGTTGCGGGTGACGTCGAGCAGCACGTTGGCCTGCGGCGTGGCCGGGAACGTGTAGCGCTGCACCGCGACATGCGGGGTCGCTGTGAGCTCGACCCTGGTCTGGTAGCGGGCGAGGGAGACGGAGTAGTAGCCGGGCTGCGCCGCCTCGGTCGCGTGGCTGAAGGGGGACGCGAACTGGGTGGGGTCGGTCGAGCTCACCGCGCCGGTCGTCGCCATCGTCGGGAGCTCGCCGCCGATGTGGATGCCGGCCCCGTCGAAGTGGCTGAGCGCGAACCCGCGAATCTCGGGATCCTGGTAGGAGTAGCCGACGTAGTTGACCGGGTCGTCGCCGGCCTGGGTCGTGGTCGCAGCACCCGGCGTCGCGAAACCGAAGGGCACACCCGCGCCGACGGTCGGGAAGCCCGGGCCCAACGAGCCCGACAACGGGTTGACCAGGGCCGTCAGGTCTTCTGCCGCCACGGGGTCGGCTGGACCGGATGCGGCGAACGACGGGACGACCAGACCGGCGCCCAGGAGGGCACCGGCGGCGATCGCGCTCCGCCACCTCATGCCTGGAGGATTCGCCGAACCCCGCTCGGTCTCCTGCCCCACGAGTTGTCAGACCGTCAGCACGCTCAGGCGTGCTCAGCGTCTGACGGGTCGGGGGGGTTAGAGCTTGAGGTCGGTCCCGACGGCGAAGCCGTGGCGCGCACCGTCACCCAGAAAAGCCCCCACGGTCTTGTCGAGCTCCTCGACCGTCCAGGTCTCGCCCGCCGCGGCAAAAACGCCGTCGAGACTGGGCGCCTTCATGACGCCGACCTTGCCGCTGTAGACGACGAGGACGTTGCCG
>JAVEEH010000294.1 GCA_030840545.1 Frankiaceae bacterium
CAGGTCGATGTCGATGTCGTCGGCCTGCGGCAACGTCGGGGGAAGATGCAGCTGCCACAACCGACGGCGCTCGTCCTCGTCCGGGTTGCGGAAGTCGCACACGACGTCCAGCCGCCGGCTGAACGCCTCGTCGATGTGGGCCTGCAGGTTGGTGGCCAGCACCGCGACGCCTTCGAACCGTTCCATCCGTTGCAGCAGGTAGGCGACCTCGACGTTGGCGTGCCGGTCGTGGGCATCTTTCACCTCGGACCGCTTGCCGAACAGCGCGTCGGCCTCGTCGAAGAACAGCAGGCCGTTGACGTTCTCCGCCTCGCTGAAGATGCGTTCGAGGTTCTTCTCCGTCTCGCCGATGTACTTGTCCACCACCTGGGAGAGGTCGATGACGAACAGGTCCACGCCGAGCTCGTGGGCGATCACCTCGGCCGACAGCGTCTTACCGGTGCCCGACGGCCCGTAGAACAGGCAGGTGACGCCACGACTGCTGTGCGCGCCGCCGACGCCCCAGGTGCCGCGCACCAGCTCGAGGGTGCGGTAGCGGTTGATGACCTCCCGGATGTCGCGCATCTGAGCGTCACCGAGCACGAGCTGGTCGAAGGAGGCGATGGGGGTGACGCGACGGACCAGCCGCTCGAGCCGGCCGGCGTTGTGTGATCGGGCGGCGGCGGCCAGTGCGAGGGTGTCCGGTGCTTCGCCGCCTGCCTGCACCACAGCACTGGCAGCGGCCACGACGATCTGCTCGGGCGTGAGTCGGTAGGTGGCGAGGTCGAGCTCAAGCGCGATGTCGTGCCCGAGCCGGCTCAACACCTCCTGCCAGACGCGAAGCCGGTTGACGGCGGTCGGCTCGGTGGCTTCCACGACGAACGGTACGGCCGAGGAGAGCTGCGGGTTCCAGTGCTCGGGACCGACGAGGACGACCGGGCACGGCGGGTCGTCCAGGCCGGCGACCGCGATCCGGTCGCGGGCGAGGTCGATCGGGCCGATGACCAGACCGGCACCGCGCAGCGTCGCCTCCCGGACCGCGGCGGTCAGGACGTCGGCGAGACCGGCGCCGGCGGGAAGGTGGCGGAGGTCAACCGCGAAACCGGGCGCGTTCAGCTGTCCGAGCGCTTCCGCCGCGAACGCGAACCCCGATGCACGGGGCAGCTCGCGCACCCAGCACAGCCACAGCCCGCCGGCGATCGCTGTCGCCAGTGCGTCGGCGCCCGCGACCGTCGCTCGGACCAGCGGGGCGACCACCGGGGCGACGGCGGGATCGACACTGTCGTCGCCGAGCAGGTGTGCGACAACCCGGTCGGCGATGCTGAGCGACCGCTGCGGGAAGGGACGGTCGACGTCGGCGACGCTCAGCAGGCCAGAGCGGATGAGCGGCGAGCCGGGTGCGAGCCGAGCCCGCGCCATCGGCGCCGACGGGTCGAGGCCGCAGGCCCGGAGCGCGATGCCGATCGTCGGCCAGCAGCCTTCGGCGGTGCCGAGCAGGCCGGCGTAGATCTGTCCGAACCGCGTGTCGAGGGCGGCGGCGAGCGGTACGACGAGGATCTCGAGGTCGTCGGGCTCGAGGCCGAACGATGCGGCAAGTCCGTGCAGGCGGCTCTCGGCGCCGCCTGCCGGCACGAGCCGGTCGGTCAGCACCGCATCGACGACGCCGCCACCGCTCGACATGTCGCCGAGCCGGGAGGCAAGCGCGCTGATGGCCCCGCCGAGCACGGGATCGGCGACAACCGCCGGCGCGCCCTCATCCGTCCGCGGCTCCGGCACAGCAGTCGCAGACGCCTGGGTGCGCGCGGGGCTCATGGCTACCGACGATAACGACGTCGACCCAGCCCGTCTCGTCAACCGAACTTTGGACGTCAGCGTCCAAGTCCGGCCGGCAACCGGTCCTAGGGCATCTCGGTGACGAGGCGCACGTCGAGGTTGCGGAACGTCGGCGGCGCGTCACAGAGCTTGGCGAGCTGCTCGGCGAACTGCGCCGTCTCGGGCCGCTGGGAGTTCTGCATCGCCGACTCGTAGGAGTCGAACTCGACGATGTTGAGGTAGGTGCCGGGCCGGTCCCGGTCCTCGGTGACGGTAGATCGTCGTGCCTTGTTGCCGGCGGCTGCCTGCTCCCGGTAGGCGTCGGTCAGCGCCTGGAGCTCGTCGAATCGTGACGTCTGGACCTCGATGACCTGGATGAAACCTGCCATGACCCCTCCCGCGTCGGATGGCCCCATCCAACTACCGGAGCCCGGCCGCGTCCATCGCTCGCAACTCCTTCTTGAGCTCGTTGACCTCGTCGCGAAGCCGCGCCGCCAGCTCGAAATGCAGCTCGGCAGCGGCGTCGTGCATCTGGTCCTGCAGCTGTTGGATGAGCAGTGCCAGCTCGGCCTTCGGCATCCCGGCGAGCTGTGCGGCGTGCTGCCCGGCCAGGCCCGACTCCGTCCCCTTGCGCGTCGCGCGTGACGCCATGCCCGGCACCGGCGTCTTGCCGCGCGACTGGGCGCGCCCGCTGCCCCCGATCAGCTCCTCTCCCTCACCGCGCACGATGTCGTCGAGGATGTCAGCGATCTTCTTGCGCAGCGGTTGAGGGTCGAGACCGCGCTCGGTGTTGTAGGCCACTTGCTTGTCACGCCGCCGGTTGGTCTCGTCGATCGCCTTCTCCATCGACGGCGTCACCGAGTCGGCATACATGTGCACCTCACCGGAGATGTTGCGGGCCGCCCGGCCGATGGTCTGGATCAGGGACGTGCCCGAACGAAGGAACCCTTCCTTGTCGGCGTCGAGGATCGACACGAGCGACACCTCGGGAAGGTCGAGCCCTTCGCGCAGCAGGTTGATGCCGACGAGGACGTCGAACTCGCCCATCCGCAGCTCGCGCAGCAGCTCGACGCGTCGCAGGGTGTCGACCTCGGAGTGCAGGTAACGGACCCGGACGCCGTTCTCGAGCAGGTAGTCGGTGAGGTCCTCGGCCATCTTCTTGGTCAACGTGGTGACGAGCACGCGTTCGTTCTTCTCGGCTCGCACGGTGATCTCGTGCATGAGGTCGTCGATCTGTCCCTTGGTCTGCTTGACCACGACCTTGGGGTCGATCAGTCCAGTCGGACGGATGACCTGCTCGACGACGTCGTTCTTGACCCGCGACATCTCATAGGGCCCCGGTGTCGCGGAGAGGTAGACGGTCTGCCCGATGCGGCCGAGGAACTCGTCCCACTTCAACGGGCGGTTGTCCATGGCGCTCGGCAGCCGGAACCCGTGGTCGACGAGGGTGCGCTTGCGCGACATGTCGCCCTCGTACATCCCGCCGATCTGCGGCACTGTCACGTGCGACTCGTCGATGACGAGCAGGAAGTCGTCCGGGAAGTAGTCGAGCAAGGTGTGTGGCGGCGTCCCGGGACCGCGACCGTCGATGTGGCGTGAGTAGTTCTCGATGCCGGAGCAGAACCCGACCTGCCTCATCATCTCGATGTCGTAGGTCGTGCGCATCCGCAGCCGTTGTGCCTCGAGCAGCTTGTTCTGCTTCTCCAGCTCGGCCAACCGGTCGTCGAGCTCGGTCTCGATGCCGCGGATCGCACGCTCCATGCGCTCCGGTCCGGCGACGTAATGCGTGGCGGGGAAGACGAACATCGTCTCGTCCTCGCTGATGACCTCGCCGGTCAACGGATGCAGGGTCGAGATCTTCTCGATCTCGTCGCCGAACATCTCGATGCGCACCGCGAGCTCTTGGTAGACCGGGAAGATCTCGATGGTGTCGCCCCGCACCCGGAAGGTGCCTCGCGAGAACGCGAGGTCGTTGCGGGTGTATTGCACGTCGACGAACTTGCGCAGCAGCTTGTCCCGCTCGATCTCCTGCCCCACCTCGAGACGCACGCACCGGTCGACGTACTCCTGCGGGGTCCCGAGGCCGTAGATGCACGACACAGAGGCCACCACGATGACGTCACGGCGCGTCAGCAGCGACATCGTCGCTGAGTGCCGGAGCCGCTCGACCTCCTCGTTGACCGACGAGTCCTTCTCGATGTAGGTGTCGGTCTGCGGGACGTAGGCCTCTGGCTGGTAGTAGTCGTAGTAGGAGACGAAGTATTCAACGGCGTTGTCGGGCAGCAGCTCACGGAACTCGTTGGCCAGCTGCGCCGCCAAGGTCTTGTTGGGGGCCATCACCAGCGTCGGGCGCTGCAGCCGCTCGACCAGCCAGGCGGTCGTCGCCGACTTGCCGGTGCCGGTCGCGCCGAGAAGGACGGTGTTCCGCTCCCCCGCCGTGACGCGCCGGACCAGCTCCTCGATGGCAGCCGGCTGGTCACCGGCCGGGGCGAAGTCGGAGACGACCTTGAACGTGCCGGCGCGCGGCTTGATGGCGGTGGGGCTCACAACCCGTCAACGTACGCCGGGCCACCGACAATTCCGGCAACAGATCCAGGGCCAGGGCGGATGACGGCGCGCGTCGCGACAATTCACAGCCCGGGTGTCAACCTGTTCGCCAGTCGTGCGTCTCTTTCTCCGTAAGGCTGGGCTGCCGACATCATTTGGCGCCGGGGGGGTTTCGTGATGCACGAGGTGGGCGTCGGCACGACGCCCGGTGGCGACCGCGACAGCGCGCTCAGCGCCCTGTTCGCGGCCCACCACCGCGGCCTCGTGGGCCTGGCCTACCTGCTCGTCGACGACCTCCCGACCGCCGAGGACGTCGTTCAGGACGCATTCCTTGCCCTGCATCGTCGCTGGATCTGGCTGCGCGACCCCAACGCCGCCTACGAGTACGTCCGCACAGCCGTGCTGAACGGCAGCCGGAGCCAGCTGCGCCGGCGCCGGATCCGGACAGAACGCGTCGCGGGGGCGAGCCGACCCGTGCCCTCTGCCGAAACCACGGCCGTGGAACATGCCGAACACCAAGAGCTGCTGACCCTCGTCGCGCAGCTGCCCGAACGTCAGCGACAGGTGCTCGTCCTGCGCTACTACCTCGAGCAGTCCGAGGCGGAGATCGCCCGCACGTTGTCGATCAGCGCGGGATCGGTGAAGCAGCACGCCTCTCGCGGGATCGCTGCCCTGAGCACGCGGTTGGAGGCGACGTCATGAGCGAGGAGCTCGAGACCCGCCTCCGGGAGGCGATGGCTAGCAGAGCGGAGTACGGGATGACGCACACCGACACCGATCGGGAGCTCCATCGACTGCAGCACAACCTCCGGCGCGAGCGCGGCCGGCGTCGCATGCGGATCGTGATGGCAGCCGCTGCCGCCGCCGCTGTCGTCGGAGGCAGCATCGCCCTGGCCGTCAGCTTGGTCGGGGGCGGGCACGACACCAACACCGTCGTCGTCTCACCCACACCTCATGCGTCGGCCAGCACGACACCACCGCCGGTGACGACGGTGCCGGCCGGATTCCCGGTCGGGACATGGGCGAAGATCCACCAGCAGTTCCACGAGACGCTCTCCTTCTCCGACGTGCCTGCCGTCACGCTGCACGACGACCGCGGTCAGTCACAAGAGCACCTCACGTTGCCGGCCGCCGACCTCATGACCTTCGATGCCGGCGACAAGGCCTTCTGCGTCACGTCGGGGACCTACCGCTATGCGATCACCAAGCATCAGCTGCACTTCACGCTCGTCGGCAAGGACAGCTGTCAGAGCCGGGTGAGCTACCTGACCGGTTCGGGCTGGAAGTTCACCGGCTGACACCCCTGCACGCACGCACTTGCCGGCACCCGCCGGCGAGCGGGACGACCTCGCACTTCTCACGCCCAGGAGGAGACATGCACGCAGTCACAAGACACCAGACGACGATGGCGACGGCCACACTTGGTGCGCTGTTGGCCGGAGCACTGACCGGGTGCGGGGGCAGCAGTGGTCCCACCCACAGTGCGACCCCCACACCGAATGACACCGCGACGACAGCCGCCAGCCCGCCGGGTGCAACCCAGACACCGGCTGCGGCAGCACTGCCGGCCGACTTCCCGGTTGGCTCGTGGGCAAAGGTCAAGCAGCAGTTCCACGAGACACTGACCTTCTCCGACGCCGCAGCCGTCACTTTGCACGACTCCCGCGGTCAGTCACTCGAGCACGTCACGCTTCCCGCGGCACATCAGATGACATTCGACGCCGGCGACAAGGCATTCTGCCTCGACGCCGGAACCTACGGCTATGCCGTGACCAAGCACCAGCTGCACTTCACCCTCGTCGGCAAAGACAAGTGCCAGAGCCGGGTCGACTACCTGACCGGCTCCGCCTGGACATTCACCGGCTGATCGCGCCCGACGTCAGCGCCGGGCGGGGAACAACCGGTGGGCGCGAGACAGCGCCCACCACGTTGCGGGCGCGGCGCTCTGCCAGGACCAGATGCTGACGGCCTTCGCACCGTGCTGATGAGCGGTCCGGAAGAACGCGGGGACCTCGCGGAAGAGATGGTTGTGCGGCAGCGAGGGCACGTCCAGACGGCCGTCGTAGCCCTGCCCCACCGGCTGCACCGGCTTGTGGAAGCGGCGGAGGAACCACAGCGAGCGCTGGGTCACGACACCGGGCGAGTTGTTGTACCAGTAGGCCATCGGCACGAGCGCGTCACTGTGACGCGCGACCGTCCCGTAGGGGTAGTCCGCGACCCGGAAGCGGGACGGCCACGGCACCGCCGTCAGGATCGTCACGCCCCGCGGCAGGTGGCTGCGCAACGCGGTCAGGTAGTTGCGCACCCGCCACGCAGCGTTGAAGGTCCCCTCAGCCGGCGTCTCGATGTCCGGCGCCACAGCCGAGATGTGGGGCCCGCCGTGAGCACGCCGGAACCGCGCCGCGCGGGCCAGCCGCAAGGCGTCGTGCACCGGCCGGCGCAGCTCCGGGAAGTCCCAGGCGACCACGTGCACAGCAGTGCCGCGGGTGGCAGGGAGCAGCGCGCCCAGAGCCCGCGCGCCGGTGAAGCCGTCGTGGCTCGACCCGGTGCGCAAGTAGAGGGTCGTGAGCCCCACGTGCTTGGCCCGGGCGACGATGCTGCGGGCATGGCCGCCGTTGCTGCTGTGCCACTGGTAGATCCACATGCCGGTGCCGGTGGGGAGCCAGCGCTGGGGTGTCGCCGGTCGCACCCGGTGTCGGGCGCTCGTCGCCGGCACGCCACGGTGCTGGTGGACAGCTGACGAGCTCGGCACCCGCGCCACGCTCGTGGCGAGCGTCGAACGCCTCGACCCGGCTGCCACGGCGGCCCGGTCTGTCGAGTCGAGCCGGTGCACACCTGCAGCGATCGTTACGGGTGCCGAGGCTGCAAGCCCGGCGATCTGCGGGGCCGGCGCCGTGGCACTCAGCGCGGCTGCCCCGAATGCACCCACCCCGATGACGGCCACCAGGCGTGCCAGGGCCGACGGAACCGTCGACGTCGCGCGCCGCGCAGAGGCAGGCATGGCGTGGGCGGGGTCTCGGCGCGGCACACGCAGACGTTAGGGGCGGCAATGCCGGATTCACTGCTCCCACACCCGGAACGGCACGAAGGTGCTAGGTGGCGTTGGGCCGTCCGGCCCTGTCGCTGAGGTCAGCCCACACTTGCCGCACGCTGCGGTCGAGGTCGGCGAGGTCACCGTCGTTGGCGACGACGATGTCGGCCGCCGCCAGCCGTTGCTCCCGCGTCGCTTGGACGGCGATCCGCGCCTTGGCGTCCAGCTCGGTCATGCCGCGCTGCGCGACGAGTCGCCGCAACTGTGTCCCGGGGTCGCTGTCGACCACGATCACGACGTCGTAGCGGTCGGACAACCCGCCTTCGACCAGCAGCGGCACGTCATTGACCACGACCGCGTCCGGGTCGGCCGCCTGCGCCTGCGCCGTCCGTTCGATCATGGCCGCTCCCACCAGCGGATGCACGATCGCGTTGAGGCGTTGACGCTGCGCGTCATCGCCGAACACGACCGCGGCCAACCGGTCCCGGTCGAGCGAACCGTCGGCGGTCAGCACGTCGGACCCGAACGCTTCGACGACCTGGGCCAGCCCCGGCGTGCCGGGCTCGACGACCTCCCGGGCGATGGCATCGGCGTCGATGACGACGGCGCCCAGCGCCGCAAGACGACGGGCGACCTCGCTTTTCCCCGAACCGATTCCGCCGGTGAGTCCCACGACGAGCACGAGCCGAGTGTGCCAGCAGCACGCATACGATGCCGCCATGCCCGCCGCGAACCGCTACTCGACGTGGTTCGACGGAGTGCTGGATGACTGGAAGATCGGCACGGACGGGCCGTTCCCCTACCCGGACCTGAAGTATTTCGCGCATGTCTTCCGCGAGGTCGACACGCTGTGCCCCGATGCCGGGCTGCACGTCGTGGCCACCACGGAGATCACCGGTCCGGTCCCGGTCGCCGGGCGTCACGTCGTCGCGCTCTGCCTGGGCGACGAGCTGGGGCGGGTCCCGGACTACGCGGCCGATGTCCGGCTCGTCGCCAAGACGATGGGCGGGGGCCGGCGGCGCCCCTACGTCGCGTTGGGATCGCCCGCGCGTTGGCCGGCCGCGCCCATCGCGGTCGCACTGGAGACTCGGGTGCAGCTGCGACGTCTGCCGTGGCAGCTGCGCGCGGCCCGACGACGACTGTCGCAACACCAGTCGCTCAACGTGCTGGACCTCCCGATGGGCATCCGTGCGTTCGAGGATTTGCCCGTGATCCCCTTCGCCGCACGCCAGTACGACGTCGGGTTCGCCGGCAGCCTCGTCAACGACGCG
>JAVEEH010000314.1 GCA_030840545.1 Frankiaceae bacterium
GAGCCCTTGTCCGGGTCGGCCAGCCGATGCGCGACGACCGGCACCTCGACCCCGAACAGCGGCGTGCGCACGGTCGACCCGAACAACGGCTTGTAACGGGCGTCGTCCGGGTGAGCGACGAGAGCCACGCAGGCCGGCAACAGCTCGGGCCGGGTCGTTTCGATGCGGACTGCCTCGCCACCGTCGGAACGCGCGAACGCGATGCGGTGGTAGGCGCCTGGCCGCTCCCGGTCCTCCAGCTCGGCCTGCGCCACGGCGGTGCGGAACGTCACGTCCCACAGCGTCGGCGCCTCGGCCTGGTAGGCCTCGCCGCGGGCCAGGTTGCGCAGGAATCCGCGTTGCGCCACCGCCCGCGACCGCGGCTCGATGGTCGTGTATTGGTGATTCCAGTCGACCGACAAGCCGAGTCGGCGCCATACCGACTCGAACACCTTCTCGTCCTCTGCCGTCAGCCGTTCGCAGAGCTCGACGAAGTTTCCCCGCGAGATCGCGATCTGCGTCTTCGCCGTGCCGCCTTCCGATGGCGGCGTGAACGACGGGTCGTAGGGCAGCGACGGGTCGCAGCGCACGCCGTAGTAGTTCTGCACCCGGCGCTCGGTCGGCAGGCCGTTGTCGTCCCAACCCATCGGATAGAAGACCTCGCGGCCACGCATCCGCTGGTAGCGCGCGATGAGGTCGGTGTGGGTGTAGGAGAACACGTGCCCGACGTGGAGCGACCCGCTGACCGTCGGCGGGGGAGTGTCGATCGCATAGATCTCGGCGCGCGTCTTCGACCGGTCGAAGCGGTAGGTGCCCTGCTCCTCCCATACCGAGACCCACCGGTCCTCGAGGCCGTCGAGCGACGGCTTCTCGGGCACGCGTGACTGCTCGGTCATGCGGGCCATCGTATGGGCCGCCGTAACCTTGATCACGTGGATGACGCCGGTGCCGCCGACCTCGCCCGGGTCGAGAAGGCGCTGGAGTCGCGCTTCCCGACCCGGATGGTGCCGGACCTCGACCGCATCGTCGACCTGCTCGACCTGCTCGGGTCCCCGCAGCGTGCCTACCCCTCGATCCACATCACCGGCACCAACGGCAAGACCACGACCGCGCGCATGATCGACGCGCTCCTGCGCGGCTTCGGGGTGCGGACGGGGCGGTACACCAGCCCGCACCTGGAGTCCGTGGTCGAACGCATCGCCTTGGACGGCCGGCCCATCGACGCGGAGCGGTTCGCGGCCGCCTACGACGACATCGCCCCCTATGTCGACCTGGTCGACGCCCGCCATCCCGATCGGATGACGTTCTTCGAGCTCCTGACGGCGATGGCGTTCGCGACCTTCGCCGATGCGCCGGTCGACGTCGGCGTGATCGAGGTCGGTCTGGGCGGTCGCTGGGACGCGACCAACGTCATCGACGCTCCCGTTGCCGTCGTCATGCCGATCGGGCTCGATCACGTCGGGCTGCTCGGGGACACGGTCGAGGCGATCGCGGCGGAGAAGGCCGGCATTGTGCACGCCGGCGCGCTGCTCGTCACCGGGCCCCAGCCCGAGGGCGCCGGCCGGGTGCTGGCCAACCACGCGGCCGGCGTCGGTGCCACCCTGCTGCAGGCCGGACGCGACTTCGGGGTGCGGGGCCGGTCGGTCGCCATCGGCGGTCAGCTGCTCGACCTCGAGGGGCTCGGCGGCCGCTATGACGAGGTGTTCCTGCCGCTGCACGGCGCGCACCAGGCCGGAAATGCGGTCTGCGCCTTAGCGGCTGTCGAAGCGTTCTTCGGCGTCCGAGACGGCGGCCGCGGCCCGCTGGACCCCGACGTCGTCCGCGCGGCGTTCGCGGCCGTCACGTCGCCCGGACGCCTCGAAGTCGTACGACGCGCCCCGACGGTCATGCTCGACGGCGCCCACAACCCGGCCGGCGCGGCCGCCCTGGCCGCTGCGTTGGACGAGGCGTTCACGTTCGACCGGCTGGTCGCCGTCGTCGCGCTGCTCGACGACAAGGACGCCGTCGGGCTGCTGGCCGAGCTCGGGCCGGTCGTCAGCAAGGTCGTCGTCACGACGAACAGCTCGCCGCGGGCGCTGCCGGCGCAGGCCCTGGCGACGGTGGCCCGGTCGGTGCTCGGCGACGACCGGGTCGAGGTGGCCGAGCGGTTGGACGACGCGATCGAGCGCGCCATCGCGATCGCGGAGGAGCCGGATGACGGTGGCGGCATCGCTGGGGGAGGCGTGCTCATCACCGGCTCGATCGTGACGGTCGGCGACGCTCGGCAGCTGCTCGTCGCCGGCAGCCGCCCGTGACCGAGACACCGGCTGCGCCGCCCCGCGGCCTCGTCGGGATCGGCATCGGCGGCCTCGCACTCGAGGCACTCGTGCTGTTGCTCGCGACCCCGGCCGTCGCCACCGCCGAACGCGGACATGTCACCGGATGGCACATCGGTGGCTTGCTCGGTCTCAGCGTGCTGCTGATCGCGGCCGCGATCGTCCTGGGCCGGCGACGTGGGCAAGGGCGCGGACACGGGTTGGCGGCCGGCACCGTCGCACAGCCGCTCGTCATCGCCGCGGGTGTCGTGACCTGGCCGCTCTATGTCGTCGGAGTCCTCTTCAGCGCGATCTGGCTCTACTACCTGCGCCTCTGGCGCACCCCGGCGACGGCCGCGAGCGGCCGGTAGGCTGCTCGCTCGTGTCCGACCGAACCCTTGTCCTGGTCAAGCCCGACGGCGTCGCGCGCGGTCTCGTCGGCGAGATCGTCGGCCGCCTCGAACGCAAAGGCCTGAGGGTCGTCGCGCTCGAGATGCGGACCCTCGACCGATCCACCGCCGAGCAGCACTACGCCGAGCACGACGGCAAACCGTTCTTCGGCGAGCTCGTCGACTTCATCACCAGCGGTCCGCTGGTTGCGCTCGTCGCAGAGGGGCCACGAGCGCCCGAGGCGGTCCGCGCGTTGATGGGCGTCACCGACCCGGTGAAGTCGGCTCCCGGCTCGATCCGCGGCGACTTCGCGTTGGAGATCGGCCAGAACCTCGTGCACGGCTCCGACTCGCCCGAGTCGGCTGCCCGCGAGGTGAAGCTCTTCTTCCCTGACCTCCGCTAGGGCCAGCGCTCGGATTTCGGCAGATCGCCTGGCACGGCTAGCATCTGAGGCTGTCGCCCGCTCCCCCAAGACAACACCAGAGTCGGAAGGCCCTCCCCCTCTCATGGCGAACAATCTCGCGTTCCTCGGTCGCGACATGGCCGTGGACCTCGGCACCGCCAACACCCTCGTCTACGTCCGCGGCAAGGGCATCGTGCTCAACGAGCCCAGCGTCGTCGCAATCAACACCAACACCTCGGGCATCCTCGCCGTCGGCACCGAGGCCAAGCGGATGATCGGACGTACGCCGGGCAACATCGTGGCCATCCGGCCGCTCAAGGACGGCGTCATCGCCGACTTCGAGACGACCGAGCGGATGCTGCGCTACTTCATCCAGAAGGTGCACCGCCGCCGTCACTTCGCCAAGCCGCGCATCGTCGTCTGCGTACCGTCCGGCATCACCGGTGTCGAGAAGCGGGCGGTCAAGGACGCGGGCTACCAGGCGGGTGCGCGCAAGGTCTACATCATCGAGGAGCCGATGGCCGCCGCGATCGGCGCCGGGCTCCCGGTGCACGAGCCGACCGGCAACATGGTCGTCGACATCGGCGGCGGCACGACCGAGGTGGCCGTCATCT
>JAVEEH010000316.1 GCA_030840545.1 Frankiaceae bacterium
CGGTTCACGGTGAGCACCTGCGTGTCAGCGGTGCCGGCCCCGCTCACGTGCACCCGCATCCGGGCACCCGGGTCATAGCCGGGCGGCGTCGTCACTTCCGCCTTGCCGCTTCCTTGCAGGACGAACCCGCTTGCGTCCGCTTCCTGCAGCGAGCTGAACTGCTGCGTCGTCGTACGCGTCAGCGACACCGACCAGCCCCACTGCGACCAGCTCGGGTCGATCGACCGGTAGGAGATCGTCCTCGGCCTCGTCGGGTGGCCGAACGTCGCCATCATCGGCTTCATGAACGCGCGGAGGTCGCGCGCCCAGTAGGGGAAGCTGTGGGTGCCGAACGTGTAGTTGTCTTAGAAGCTCGGGATGCCCGCCTCGACCAGGTGCGGGTGGAAGTGCCGGGTCGACTCGTAGACCAGGAACTCGATTCCCGAAGCGGCCGGATCGGGCGTGCTGTCGTAGGGGCCGGGGGCGCCTGTGCCGGTCCAGAGATAGATGCCCATCCCGCGCAGGTTGGTCATCAGCGTCGATGGGTCGTGACCCTGCCAGTTGATCTCGTTGGTTGCTCGCGAGCCGAACATCGACCCCGGGGGGACCCTGTCGTCGCCGACAGCGATGGCTTCGATGACGGCCGTGGCTCCGACGATGACGTCGGGGTCGCGATCGATCTCGGGTGCGCCCGAGAAGGACGCCATGGCTGCGAACAGGTCCGGGTGGCGGGCCGCCATCTCCGCCGATCCGTAGCCGCCCTGGGACAACCCGGCGACGGCTCGGCCGCGGCGTGCGGCGACCGTGCGCAGGTTGTGGTCGACCCAAGGGATGAGCTGATCGATGAGGTAGGACTCGAACTGCGAGGGCCCGTGGCTCGTGGTGCGGTCGACCCAGTTGGTGAACCAGAAGCCGCCGTCGCCATCGAAACCGCACTCGGGCATCACCGTGATGAGCGGGTAGGGCGCGGTCGTCTGCTCGGCGTGCCCGCTCTTGACCCAGTCGGACGCGAAGCCGCTGGTGCCGTGGAAGAGGTAGAGCACCGGATAGCGCCGGTGCGGGTGTTGGGCGTAGCCCGCCGGGAGCAGGATGCGGACGTTGATCGGTCGACCGATGTCGGCCGAGAGCACCCGGACGTTGTAGTCACGATCGTCGAACTGCTGCACGCCCAGGACATGAAGCCCATCGGCGTCGGCGAAGGCGGCCGACGCTGCATTCGCGGGCGGACGCGCCGGGGCGGCCGCCACCACGCCGGCTGGCAGCGCGAGGGCTGCAGCGGCGGCCAGCCACGACACCCGATGGACGAATCGCCGCATGTCCGGCAGCGTCTCAGCCGGCGGAATCGCTGTCTACGGACCTGGTCGTGACCCGATCAGTCTCCAAGGCGTCGTTTGCGGGAGCTGCGCGGATTTGGGTCCCGGCGTGCTCGTCTGGGAGTCTGTTCCCAGGTCAACCGGAGGTGAGATGGGCGGTCGGTCGTTGGCGATCGGGCGTGATCTGGCGATCGATCTGGGCACTGCGAACGTCCTCGTATATGCGCGCGGACGCGGCATTGTCGTGGACGAGCCGTCTGTGGTCACGCTGGACGTGAAGTCGGGACGGATGGTGGCCGCCGGATCAGAGGCGAAGGCGATGATCGGCCGGACGCCGCCGCGGTTGCGGACGGTCCGGCCGATGCGCGCCGGCGTGATCGCGGACTTCGAGACGACCGAACGGCTGATTCGCTATCTGTTCCAACGGGTGCACGGCGGGCGCCATCTCGCCAAGCCACGCCTGGTCGTGGCCGTGCCGAGCGGCCTGACCGGGGTCGAGCGACGGGCAGTGAAGGAAGCCTGCCTCCATGCGGGTGCGCGCGGGGTCTATCTGCTGGAGGAACCGCTGGCCGCGGCGATCGGAGCGGGGCTGCCCGTGCACGAGCCGCGCGGCAGCCTGGTGGTCGACATCGGCGGCGGGACGACGGAGACCGCGGTGATCTCCCTCGGCGGCATGGTCTCGGTCACGGCCACGCGGGTGGGAGGCAATGACCTCGACGATGCGATCCAGGCCTATGTCAAGAAGGAGTATGCGATCTCCATCGGGGACAGCACCGCGGAGCTGGTCAAGATCGCGGTGGGTTCCGCGTTCCCGCAGCCGAACGAGGCAACCGCGGAGATCCGGGGACGCGACCTGGTGACCGGCCTGCCGCGGACGGTGCTCGTCGACGCCAGTGAGATTCGGCGGGCGACCGAGGAGCCGCTGAACCAGATCGTCGACACCGTCAAGGCGACGCTGGACCTGTGCCCGCCGGAGCTCGCGGGCGATGTCATGGACCTCGGCATCACGCTGGCAGGTGGCGGCGCATTGCTGACGGGCATGGACGAGCGGCTGCGCCATGAGACGGGGCTGCCGGTCCAGGTGTGCGACGACCCGCTGCGCACCGTCGCGACGGGAGCGGGGCTGTGCGTCGACCAGTTCGACGAGCTCAAGTCGGTGCTGACGGCGGCCGCGGACTAAGCCGCTCGGACTGACCTGGGCGCCTGCTCAAGAGAGCAAACGCCCAGGTCAGAGGGGGTGCGCCGCCAGGGACTCGAACCCCGAACCCGCTGGTTAAGAGCCAGCTGCTCTGCCAATTGAGCTAGCGGCGCGCGCCGGTGAGCCTAGCAGTGGGCGGGGATGCGAGGCTCCCGCACATGGATGCCCAGGATGCCGCTCGCAGGTGCGCCGAGGCCATGCGAGGGAGTCGCTCAGACGGCGTCGTAGTCGACGACGAGCCGGTCCGTCGTCGGATGTGACTGGCAGGTGAGGACGAACCCGGCGTCGGTCTCCCAGGGCTCGAGTGCATAGTTGCGGTCCATCTCGACGGTGCCTTCGACCACCTTGGCCCGGCAGGTCGAGCAGACGCCGCCGCGGCATGAGTAGGGCAGGTCCAGCCCGGCCAGCTCGCCGGCTTCGAGCACGGTGTCGTCCGGGTGCGCCGCGACATCGGTCTTCACACCGTTCCAGACGAACGTCAGCCGGCGTCGCTCGCCGGTCTCGTGATGCACCCGCGGCGCGGTCGGAGCAGTCGATCCGAACAGCTCGAGATGCACGTGGGTCGGGTCGACGCCAAGCGCCACCAGGGTGTCGCGCACGTCGAGCGTCATCGGCTCGGGCCCGCAGATGAAGACCTCGTCGTACGACGACAGGTCGATCAACGTCGCGGCCAGCTCGCGTAGCTTGCCGCCGGTCAACCGCCCGTTGAGGACCGGCGCCGTCTGCTGCTCCCGGGAGAAGACGTGCATGACCTGAAGGCGGTCGACGTAGCGGTCCTTGAGGTCCTCCAACGCCTCCCGGAAGATGACCGTCGCGGGACCGCGGTTGCCGTAGACCAAGGTGAACCGGCTCTTCGGCTCGCGGGCGAGCGCCGAGCGCACCAGCGAGATGACCGGAGTGATGCCGCTGCCCGCGGCGATGCCCAGGTAGGACTTCTCCCGGGCCGGGTCGAGCGCGGTCGTGAACCGACCTGCCGGCGTCATCACGTCGAGGGTGTCGCCGACCTGCAGCGTCTCGCACGCGTAGACCCCGAACGCACCGCCGGGGATGTTCTTGACCGCCACCCGCAAGTCGCCGTCGTCCAGCCCGCTGCAGATCGAGTAAGAGCGCCGGACCTCATCCGCACCCTCGGCGGCAGGCATGCGGATCGTCAGGTGCTGGCCGGGTGCGAACGCGTAGTCCTCGCGGAGCTCGGCCGGCACCTCGAACGCGACCGACACGGTGTCGTCGGTCTCGCGACGCAGGTCGGCGACCCGCAAGGCGTGGAAGACAGGCATCGTGGCGTCAGTGCTTCTTGAAGTAGTCGAACGGTTCGCGGCAGGTCCTGCAGCGCCACAGTGCTTTGCACGGGGTCGAGCCGAAGCCCGCGAGCTCCTCCACCGAACCGGAGCCGCAGTGCGGGCACGCAGTCGGAGCGCCGACGTCGAGCAGCGGCAACGTCACCCGGCCGGACGGCGGCGCGATGCCGAAACCGAGCAGCTTGCCTTTCGCCTCGTCGCTCATCCAGTCGGTCGTCCAGGCCGGCGACAGCCGGGTGCGCACCTCCACCTCGGCGTAACGGTTCTCCAGTGCCGTGCGCACGTCCCGCGCGATGACCTCGGTTGCCGGGCAGCCGGAGTAGGTCGGCGTCAAGGTCACCCGCACCCGGTTGCCGTCGAGCTCCTCGACCTCGCGCACGATGCCCAGGTCGACGACTGACAGCGCGGGGATCTCGGGGTCGGGCACGGTCGCGAGCAGGTCCCACACCGTCGCGGTCGTCTCGGTCACCAGGTCGCTCCCGGATGGGCGCGCGCGAGGGACTGCATCTCCGCCAACAGGTAGCCGAGATGCTCGGTGTGCCAGCCATCCGAGCTCGTGCGCTGGGTCCACGCGTCGCGCGCCGGCAGCGGCAACGTCGCCTCGGTCAGCACCGATTCGACGCGGTCATACCAGCCGTCGACCGCCAGCTCACCGCGATAGGGCCAGAGCGCGTCGAGCGCGGCCACCATCCGTCGACGGGACTCGTCGGTGCCGTCGCCGAGCCGCACGACCCAGGCCGACGAGTGCCGCAGGTGATAGGCGTTCTCCTTGACCGCCTTCTCGGCGACGCCGCGCACGACTTCGTCGGGTGCCGTAGCGGCGAGCACCGGCCACACCTGCGCGAGCCAGCAGTCGACGAACAGCTGACGCAGGATCGTGTGGCCGTAGTCGCCGTTCGGCAGCTCGCAGATCAGCGGGTTACGGAAGTCGGCCGGGTCGCGAAAGTAGGCGAGCTGGTCTTCGGAGACACCAACCTGGTCGCCGATGTGCGACAGCAGGCCGCGGGCCTGGCCGAGCAGGTCGAGCGCGATGTTGCCGAGCGCGATGTCCTCTTCCATCGTCGGGGCCTTGCTCATCCACTCGGAGAGCCGGTGGGAGAGCACGAGGCAGCCGTCGGCCAAGGTCTGCTGACCCGCCGCCGACGACAGGTCAGATGTTGCCGACACCGTCGGGGATCTCATAGAACGTCGGGTGCCGGTAGATCTTGTCCAGTGCCGGCTCGAACAGCGAGCCCTTGTCCGCCGGGTCGCTGGCAACGATCTCTGTCGACGGCACGACCCAGATCGACACGCCTTCGCCTCGACGCGTGTAGACGTCGCGCGCGTTGCCGACGGCCATCTCGGCATCAACCGCGTGCACGCTGCCGACGTGCGCATGGTGCAAGCCGTTGCGCGCGCGGATGAAGACTTCCCACAACGGCCAGTCACTGCGCGCGCCGCCCCGCGGCTGCGCGGTCACGCGACGGCTTCCGTCGTACGACGTTTCGCAGCATGTGCTTCGGCGGCCGCACGGACCCAGGCGCCGTCGTCGTGTGCGCGGTTACGGTGCGCCATCCGCTGGGCGTTG